>JAKMDG010000010.1 GCA_022428035.1 Longimicrobiales bacterium | reverse complement strand
GCTCCGAATACCTCGGGCGGGAGACGGTGAATGACGTCGAGGTGCACGTTCTGGACATCGCGGACCTTCGGGGCACCGGTTTCGGCTCGAATGTCGCGCAGGACTCGGAGTTCGAGCCGACCCGGGGCCGCGTCTACCTCGACACCGAGACGTATGTGCCGAGGCGGTTGATCTTCGAAGGTGAGATGACCCGTGACGGGTCCACGCTTCCGTTGACGGCCACGATGGACATGGGTGACTACAGGGAGGTGCAGGGCCTGCTCATACCCTATCGCACGGTCACCACCATCGATGGGCTTGCCGCGGCCATCGATCCCGAAGTGCGGGCACAGTTCGAACAGATGCAGCGTGAGCTGGAGAATATGCCCGCTCAGCAGCGTCAGATGATCGAGTCCATGATGGCCGATCAGATGAAGCAGTTCGAAGCGATGATGACCGACGATGGTGCCCCCATGGTCATCGAGGTGGTAGTCAGAGATGTGCGTGTGAACGAAGGGTCGCCGAACTGATCAGAGGGTGTCGAGCAGCCTTTCGAGTTCCTTGTTCAGGCTCAGGACGGAGTCCCGCAGTCGCGCATGTGCTGCTTGGCAATCGTCGAGACGGTTTTCTCGAGCGGCCACTTCCATCTGGCTCGCCAGCTCACACACCGGTTGGGCGCCCAGAACTCCCAGCGCGCCCTTGAGGGTGTGAGCTGCAGTCTCGGCTCCCTCTGCGTCCCCGCTGGAGAGCGCGGCATCCAGGTCGTGGAGAAGTCGTTCCTGGTCTTCCTCGAAGACGGATACGAGTGTGCGAAGCAACTCGGTATCTCCCTCGATTTGCTCCTCTAGCAAGGCCATGTCAACCAGAGATTCTGGCAGGCCCTCGCTCTCCCTTGATGCCGGATTGGGTGTGATGCCGCGGAGAACCTCACGCAGGCGTTCACGACTGATCGGCTTGGAGATGTAGTCGTCCATGTCGGCCGCGATGAACTTCTCACGGTCGCCGACCATGGCGTAGGCGGTCATCGCCACGACCGGCGTATGGCGACCCTGGGTAGCCTCGAATGTTCGAATCAGGCGCGTTGCCTCCGTGCCGTCCATCTCCGGCATCTGGATGTCCATGAGGATGACATCGTATCGCTTACTCTTAGCCGCCTCGACAACCTCCGTCCCGTTCATGGCAACATCGGTCGTGTGCCCGAATTTCTTGAGCATATGTAATGCGAGACTCTGGTTGACGCGGTTGTCTTCCGCGTGAACCGCCCTGGGTTTGCCGGAGGCCCCAACAGTTGAGAAGGTGGGGTCATGAGCAAGGCTCGGAGGTACTCCATGGAGACGCGGGAGCGAGCAGTTCGGCTGGTATGGGACACGGAGCGGGAGTACAGCTCGCAGTGGGCGGCGATCGTGTCGATCTCGGAGAAGGTCGGCTGTACGGCTGAGACGCTCCTCAAGTGGGTTCGCCAGGCCGAACGCGATGTGGGCAAGCGGTCGGGTCAGACGACCGGTGATCGAGATCGGATCAAGGAGCTCGAACGCGAGGTACGCGAACTGAAGCGGACGATCGAGATCCTGCGTAAGGCGTCGGCGTGTTTCGCACAGGCGGAGCTCGACCGCCGACCTCGCTGATGGTGTCCTTCATCGACGACCACCGGGCTGAGTACGGAGTCGAGTCGATCTGCCGCGTGCTACCGATCGCTCCGTCGACCTACTACCAAGCGAAGGCCGTCGAGGCTGATGCATCGAGGTCGTCAGCCAGGGCTCAGCGCGACGCCTGGCTCTGTAGTGAAATCCGGCGGGTGTGGGAGCAGAACTTCTTCGTCTATGGAGCGAGGAAGGTGTGGCTCCAGCTGAACCGAGAAGGCATCCGAGTCGCACGCTGCACCGTGGAGCGCCTGATGCGGCATCCGGGCCTCAGAGGCGCCGTACGAGGCCGAGGGTTCAAGGTCACCACACACGCCGCCCCTGGAGTGGAACGGCCGCTGGACCTGGTCGATCGCGACTTCTCAGCGGGCCGCCCCAACGAGCTGTGGGTGTCGGACCTGACCTACGTGCGACTCGGCCGGACGTTCTGCTACGTGGCGTTCGTGATCGACGCGTATGCCCGCATGATCGTCGGCTGGCAGATCTCGAGGTCACTACGCAGCGAGCCGGCACTCGATGCGCTAGAGCAGGCGATCTCCGAGCGCCTGGGTCAGGACGCTGAGTCGCTCATGCATCACTCGGATCGCGGCGGGCAGTACCTC
>JAKMDG010000555.1 GCA_022428035.1 Longimicrobiales bacterium | reverse complement strand
TGGTGTGCGTGACCGGTGCGCGCTACTTGATCGACGCTCTGGCCCACGCAGCGCATCTGCGTCTGCCCGGACCAGTAGAAGTCCGGCAGAGGGCGTTCAGCCTCGAGGCCGTTTTCCACACGGAGCTCCGGCATTCGGATCCGATAGACATGACGAATGAACTCCCGCCACCCGAGAATCTGGCGGATGAACCCCTCGATCGAAGCCAGCGGAATATCACTCGCCGGGTCGGCTGCGTGCTGAAGCGCACGCTCACACACCTCTCGCGGGTGCAGGAGACCCAGGTTGAGAGGAACGCTGAGCAGACTGTGGTACAAGACGTCTTCACCGTCGACCATGGCGTCTTCGTAGGGTCCGAATACGGCCAGACGGTGCTCCAGAAAGTCGTCCAACGCCTGCAGGGCATCGCCGCGGGTTACGGGCCATACGAAGTGCTCGACAGACCCGAAGTGATCGGGCCACCTCGTGCACACGTCATCGAGAGCTTCCTGCGTCAATTCGTCGGGCGGGAACGTTTGCAAACCCGGAAAACGGTGTCCCTTCTCCGGCGTCTGTCGGTTGTCGGCGTCGTAGTTCCACTTCCCACCGGCCGGCTTATCCTCGACCATCAGCCAGCCCCGTGCGGCGCGCACGGAACGGTAGAAGTACTCGAGACGGAGGGATTTGCGCCCCTCCGCCCAAGCGTCGAACTCGTTGTCCGTCGTCAGCCAGAGTTCGTTCTGAACAATGTCGACGTACCCACCGGCGCGTTGCGCTGCATCCACGAGCTCGTCACCCACGGCCCAATCGGTGGGGGCCATGACGTCGATCCGTGCACCCTCATGCTGACTCAGATAGGTCGAGATCCCCTCGCTGAAGTCGGCAGCCTCGAGGTAGGCCACCTCGAACCCTCGCTCGACAAGCGATCGAGCGAAGTGCCGCATGGCCGAAAACACCAGAGCAAGTTTCTGCTTGTGGTGCGGGAGGGCCGTCGCAATCGATCGCGCCTCGATCATGAGGACCCGGGTCTTACCGGGCTCGGCGCGGGCCATCGGGCCGACCTGCTCCGTCAGCTGGTCCCCGAGGACAAGGACATGCCGGGGCGTACTCAACGGTCTTTTGTGCTGGAAGAAACGGGATCCGCGGAGCGAGAAACCCGGGGTGCACTCCTGCTGACATCTCTGCGAAGCCATCCCGAGCCCCGACGAATCCGCACCGGGCCTCGAGCTGTGGAGGGGTCCACCCGACGTCCCTGTTGAGCGAATTCGACAATGTCTTCGGCCGCCAGCCGACGAGCAGCGCCACGGGCTGCCTCCATAAGTGGTCGCCACCCCTCGGGCCGCAGCGCACGCGCAACCTCAGACGGGCAGATCGAGTCCGTCGCACCGCGGAGCTCGAGCAAGTCCACGATTTGGCCCTCCAACGCCCGGTCCACCCGGGTGACTCTCATGCGCCGACACCGCGCACTGCAGTACCGCACCTCATGCCAGACCGAAGCCCACCGTTTCCTCGGTTCCATTCGACGCCCACATCGGGCGCACATGCGTTCATCGGCCATGGACACGAGTCAGGAGCTCCACGCCGAGGTGACCAGGCCGGCCGCGAGCGGCACGCGCGCGACCCAGGCGACCGTCCGGATCCAGTTGGACCGCACAAGCCACCGGTGCACATCACCGTCGAAGCCACGCATGAGGCGGCCATGCGCCGGGGCCTGGAATACAGCGGTCGAGGTCCAGATCACGGCCAGCAGGAGAAGGCCGGACAGCGCCATCGCACGAACGTCCTGACTCGGCGCACTGGCGAAGATCCATACTGCCGAGGCGAGCTCCGCCATCATCGGTGGTATCACGACCCAGCCGGTTCGGGCCGTGTGCGCCTGCTCGTAGGGCACGAACGATCCTTCCCCCACAAGCGCCATGAGCGGATAGTGCACCACCTGAACGAATACGATCAGGCCCGCCATGAAGGCAGTGGCGATCAGGTGGATCACCAGCATGGTCATCCGAGGCGAGCTATGAGCACCACCGTCGACATTGCGAGCATGAGCAGGGCGGGCACAAACTTCATCAACGGGTCTCGGACCTTGATGTGTGCTCCGACAGCGCCCGCCATGAGGACCGCGATCCCTGCAGCGGCCGCGACGGCGAGAACGGGGTACGCGATCCCGATCAGCAGAAGAGCAGCGAGGGCAAGCTTCGTTCCGCCGACCAGGCGTCGAACGGTATCTGAGAGTCCATAACGCGCGAACTCTTGCGCGATATTGGCGGCGCCGTCAGGCCGGAATCTCGTGGCGCGATCGCGCCTGAGAATCCAGACATTCACGATTCCCAGAGCAATCACGATTTGAAGAAGCACAGCGATGTTGGACATGACCTACGCTCAGCTGGAATGTGCCGTGGATTCTATGTTGAACAATACTTAAACAAGTAACTAGACATGATGCAAGTTCATGCCCAGCTTACGTTTCAACTTGAACGAGAAATGAACACATGAGACACGGGACTGTCCCAGAGCGCGTCGATCTTCTCGTGATCGGTGCAGGCCTCGCGGGGCTGGCATGCGCTCTACGGGCGCACGATGAAGGGATCGACGTGCTCGTCCTGGATGCGGCAGATGCGGTTGGCGGGCGGATCCGTACAGACGTCATCGACGGGTTCCGGCTCGATCGCGGATTCCAGGTACTCCTCACGGCGTACGACGAATTGCACGTCCAGGTCGACCTCGACAGCCTCGATCTCAGGGCTTTCAAACCCGGAAGTACGATCTGGAACGGGCGCTCACTCGAGACACTCGGAGACCCATTTCGGAACCCGTCGGCCGCGCTGGCCTCTGCTCGCGCGCGGGTCGGCTCCCTCGACGACAAGCTGCGGGTCGCACGCCTGAGGCGCCGACTGCTCGCCAGTCCCGCCGAGGATGCATTCGAAGGGCCCGAGCGTTCGACCCTGGATGAGCTGCGCGCCGAGGGTTTCTCCGAAGCGTTCATCGACCAGTTCTTCCGACCCTTTCTCGGAGGTGTCTTCCTCGAGCGAGACCTCGAGACGAGCGCGAGCCTCTTCCGATACTACTTCCGCTGCTTTGCGGCAGGCGACGCCGCTGTGCCGGCTGAGGGTATGCAACGACTCCCCGAGGCCATGGCGGAACCGCTGGAGGGGCGCATTCTGCTCGAAACGTCAGCTCGAACCATCTCGGAC
>JAKMDG010000549.1 GCA_022428035.1 Longimicrobiales bacterium | reverse complement strand
GGAAGAGTTGGTCGGTCGCGCTGAGCTCCATCATCTTGCCGAGCAGCATGAACGCACACTCTTCACTGGCACGGCGCGCCTGCGCCATGTTGTGCGTCACGATGAGGATCGTGTACGTGCCTCGGAGCCTCCAGATAAGGGCCTCCAGGGCTTCTGTCGCCTTGGGATCGAGCGCAGATGTAGGCTCGTCCATAAGAAGGACCGACGGCTTCACGGGCAGCAGGCGCGCGATGCACAGCTTCTGTTGCTCCTCGAGTGAGAGAAGCGTCGCCCGGTTGTTGAGCCGGTCTTTCACGTCATCCCAGAGCAGAACCTGACGGAGCGCGTCCTCCAGAAGCACGTCCTCGTCGGCTGAGGAGATCTTCTCGTCTGCTGTGCGATGGATCCGGTGACTGAACAGGACGTTGTCACGGATGGACAGCGGAAGCGGGTTCGGCCTCTGAAATACCATGCCGACTTCGCGGCGAAGCCGAGCCAGTTCCACATGCTCCGCAAAGATGTTTTCACCCATGACGTCGATGGCGCCCGTCGTGCGAACGTACCCCAACCGTTCATTCATCCGATTGACGGTCCGCAGAAGAGTGGACTTCCCGCAACCAGACGGGCCGATGAGTGAGGTGATCATCCCCTGCTTCACCTCGATGTTCACATCGAAGAGTGCCTGGAACGTCCCGTACCAAAGGTTCAGGTCCCGGGTCTCGATGGCGATCTCAGCCAAAACGACCCTCCACGTAGTCACGTGTTCTCTGATCCTGGACCGTGCCCGTGAACAGCTCTTCCGTCTCCGCGATCTCGACAAGCTCACTCTGGAGGAAGAACGCTGTCCGGTCAGCGAGACGTCGCGCCTGTTGTACCAGGTTGGTCACGAGCACGATGGTGATTTCATGCTTGAGCTCCTTGAGAACGTCCTCGATACGCATGGTCGTTACAGGGTCGACGGCAATCGAGAACTCGTCGAGCAAGAGAAGCTCGGGGTTCTGCGACAGCGCTCGGGCAATGGTCAGGCGCTGTTGCTGCCCACCGGACAGGAGACTCCCGAGAGCGTCCAGCCGGTCTTTGACCTCATCCCAGAGGGCCGCACGAGTGAGGCATCGCTCCACGATGACGTCGAGTTCCGCCCTCTTGCGAATCCCGGCGAGCCTCGGCGCAAAAGCGACGTTGTCGTAGACGCTCATCGGGAGCCCGACCGGCAGGGGAAAGACGACACCGACCTTTCGCCGGAGTGCGTACACATTCCGGATCGCCGTGATGTTCTGGCCCTCGAAGAAGATATCGCCCTGCACCGTCATGTTCGGATCGAACTCTTCCATCCGATTCAGGGCGCGGAGGAAGGATGTCTTCCCACTGTTTGCGGGTCCGATGATCCCTAAGATTTCGTTTGTGAGTACATCCAGACTGACCGCATCGAGCGCGGTCTTGTCACCGTACCGGACCGTGAGGTCCCGTACCGAGAGCTTGGGAGACGCCTCTACCATTTTCGCTTGTTCCGCAGGTAGACCCGGAAGGCGATCGACATCGCGTTCATCACCAGCACCATGGAGATCAGCACCAGAGCGACCCCGAACGGCAGCGCCTCGGGAACGTTCGGTACCTGAGTCGCCACGACGTAGAGATGCAACGACATCGCCATCGTCTGATCGAGTACGCCCTGCGGCAGGAAGGGCAGGAAGGCTGCGGCACCGGTGAACATGATCGGCGCAGTCTCGCCCGCGGTCCGCGACACCTCGAGGATGACCCCCGTCAGAATACCACTGATCGAATTCGGGAGAACTACGCGCCAGATCGTCTGCCATCGGGTCGCACCCATGTTCCAGCACGCTTCACGGAACGCGTGGGGTACCGCCTGGAGCGACTCTCTCGTGGAAACGATCACCACGGGAAGCGTCATCACAGCGAGCGTCAACGAGGCGGCGAGGATGCTGCGCCCGAAGCCGAAGAAGACGACGAAGGCCCCGAGACCGAAGAGGGCGTGAACGATTGACGGCACACCGGCGAGGTTGATGATCGCCAGATTGATGGCCCGAGTGAGCCAGTTGTCCGGGGCGTACTCCGACAGATAGACGGCAGCTGCGACGCCGATTGGAACCGACGCGATGAGAGCCACCGTGACAATCCAGATTGTCCCGACGAGCGCAGTCATGATGCCGCCAGCGGTCATCCCGTTCGTGGGTACCTGCGTCAGGAACTCCAGAGAAAGCGCAGGAGCCCCGCGGTAGATCAGGATGGACATGATGAGGGCGACCGGAATAATCAACAGCACGGTCATCATCAAGAAGAGTGTCTTGACCAGCCACTCGATACGGCGGTTGTGCTGGTCGAGTGGGGTTCGGGCGAACATGCTCATTTTCTACCCACCCCCTTCACCACGATATCGGCGGTGAGGTTGATGATGAACGTCACTACGAAGAGGAAGATCCCGAGCGTGAAGAGCACCCCATAGTGGTCTGATCCTCGGGCGGTGTCGCCAAGCTCTGCCGCAATCGTAGCGGTCAGTGCCCGCACCGAGTCGAATGGGCTGGTTGGAAGATTGATCGCGTGCCCACTGGCCATCAGAACGGCCATGGTCTCACCGAACCCGCGGCCTACACCGAGCAACACCGACGCCATGAGTCCGCTCTTCGCCGCGGGCAGAACGACCTTGAAGACGACCTGCCAGCGGGTGGCGCCCATGGCTTCAGCGGCCTCCCGGTAGCTGTCCGGGACGGCTTTCAGCGCGTCCTCGGCAATCGTCGTCATGATCGGTGCGGCCATGAGTCCCAGGATCACGCCGGCATTGAGCACACTCAGCCCGACCGCCACATCGAAGAACTCGATAATCAGCGGGTTCATGATGGTCATGCCGACGAAACCCCAAACGACCGACGGGATCGCCGCGAGGAGCTCGACGAGGACCTTGAGGGATTCGCGCATCTTGCCCGAGGCGAATTCCGCGATGTAGATCGCCGCGCCGAGCGAGAAGGGCACGGCAACCAACATCGCCAGGCCAGTGACACTGGCCGTACCGGCCATGAGAGCGAGAATCCCGTAGGTCGGATTTCGCTCTGAGGTGGGGCGCCAATTGATCGATGTGAAGAACTCCTTCGCGTCCATCGGCCCGATCACGAAGTCCAGCCCCTCACGGGTCACGAAGACAAAGATCCCCACGATAAAGACGATCGCGGAAACACCACCCACGAAGACACCGACCGAGACCGCTCGGTCGATATACCAAGCACGCCCTCGAGTGTTGAGGTCGTGGGCGATCCCGCTGGAACGAGCGTCCGTCTGAACGTCAGCGGGCATCGGGCCCTCGCAGCGTGAGCAAAAGATCGCGAACACTGAGCTTCACGCTCTTGAGCACCTCATCCATCTGCTCTTCGGTCAGGTCCTCGGGGTGATCCACCGCCGGGATCGTGTGGGACCAATCGAGAAAGAGCGTGCGGAACGGCACCAGAGGGAGATGCTTGCGGGCCTCCGGGTGAAGCCCCACAACGATGTGCCAGTGCCGGGGCTCCTCATGGATCGGCCGCAACATCGAAGGCTTGTTGCCTCGCATGTCGATCCGGCTCTGATCCATGAACTCTACGAGACCCGGATCGAGCGATTCGACCGGGTCCCAGCCCGCACTCGCATAGCTTCCGCTTTGGGGAAACGCCTTCGCCGCATAGGCCTCCGCCATCTGCGACACCCCATCGTTCCGCTCGTCGAGGAACAAGATCCGAAACGACTTGGGATCCTTTGGGTCACCCGTGACGGCGAACAACGTC
>JAKMDG010000528.1 GCA_022428035.1 Longimicrobiales bacterium | reverse complement strand
TCGCCGTATATCGAGGACCACCTCTGGCAGGGTTGGGCGATCTTCACCGCGTTGATGCTACCCGCGTATCTGCTCGCCCGCCGGATCGAACTCCGGGATGATGCGCGGTTTGGTGCCGTCGAGTCGGCTCCGGATTCCGAGTCAGTGACCCAGGCAGACGTGTCTCCCGGGCTCGATAGGCTCCGCCCGCGCCGCGCCGTCGTTGCCGGGCTCGCCGCGTGCGCCGGGCCGCTCGCCTTCATGCTCATCGGCGCGATCCCTCGCGGGTCCGATGTGGAGACGACTGTGGATGTACTGGGCGCTGTAGAGTCGTGGGCCGTCACGGGGTCTCAGACGCCAGACGAGTGGCGGGCTGACTTCTCGGGCATGGATCGGGAGGTCGGTTGGACCCTCTCGGATGGCTCAGACGAAATCGGCGCCACCAGGCAATACTTCATGGATCAGAAGCAGGGCGCCGAGATGATTGGCTACCCGAACGTCCTGGCACCGGATTCCATGGTGGTGTCGGACCGCCTGATGGGCCCGGTTGGGCTTTCCCGGCGCTTCCTGCATGAAGCGGTGATCCGGACGGCCGATGGACCGCGGGTGGTGTGGTACTGGTACCGCGTTGCGGGTTTCGATACGCCGTTCGAGAGCAAGGCCAAACTCCTCGAGATTCTTGCCTTCTTCCGCAGGAGTGCCGCCTCGGAACTGATCACGGTCAGCGCTGCATGCGAACCTGGCGACTGTCGAGGTGCTGCCGACGTCTTGAGACGAGCCATGGGGGCTCCGCCGCTGGCACCCATGGAGGAACCCTCGTCAGAACCTTCTGCGGGGTCGGTGGTTGGGGGCTGAGGGGTGCATCACTCCCGGCTGGCTGACACGATTTCCCACGCCACACGCTGTAGATAGGCTGCCACGTCTTCCTCGAGGCGTACGAGTGGGATCACCTCGTCGCTGACCACCACGCCGGGCGTGCGCATCTCGATGCCGTGGAGCTCGGCGGGTGCGCCCATGGGCGACGCACCCGTGAGTTGCGCGTAGAAGATCGAGGCGTTGAGATAGGTCCCGGCAGGGGACGGATGTGATCCGTCCGGGTGGAAGAGGATGATATCGGGTCGTTCCGAGCGAACTCGATCCCAGGCCAGCCCGACCGGCGCGACATCCGCGCCGTGCCGATGACCGGCCTCCTCATACGCCGCGGCGAGGGCTTCGGTCTGCCCCGGAAAGTCTTCCTTCGCCCAGGTCATGTAGAAGACCATCTCCGCGCCGATATCCGACACCATCTCTGCGACGCCAGCGGCTCCCTCAAAGAAGGGGGCCCGGTCCCCGATGGTGCCTGCCGACTCGTCTGCGTATGGGACACCCAGCCTGCTGTGGTCCTGCACAATGACCACGTCCCAGGCTTCGCCGTCTGCTGCGGTCGCATCGAGAACGTCCGGGAGGTGGCCGTCTTCCAGGTGCCTCACCAGGGAGAAGCCACCGTGCAGATGATGCGCGGTGCGCAGGACAGGCCCCGGAAGCGCACGGGACAGTTCGCCTAGCTGGTCCGCCAGGTTGTTGTAGTAGACGTAGCTGTTGCCGAGGAAGAACACGTCGAGCGTATCTGCGGGTGGCGATTGTCTCCCCTCGAGGCCAGCCGGTGCGCATGCGACTGCCAGGCTGGAAACAAGCAAGGCGGTACGCAGCGGGTGGATGATGTGCTGGAGCATGGTGGCTACGGGTAGGAGAAGGAGCCCGGGCCAAGCTAGGAGGTGCTCGCGAAGCTGCCAAACGACGCTCCCGCTACGTGGCGATGAGCGTTGCCGCACCGGGAGTTCTGCGGTCTATTGCCGCACCCCGCCATTGCCATGATCGGAGACCGCATGATTCATCAGTCGTCCTGCCGGATGCCTGCTCCAGGCCGCGCCACACTGACTATTCTTGTCCTGGCCGCCGCGGCATGCTCGTCGGACTCATCGTCCGAGGCGAGTGGCCCCGCCGTCATGGAACGTGCTCCGCTGCCGCCCGGCGCTGAGGCCATCTCATTCCTCGGCGACACGCTCATGCCTCCCGAGCAGTCTGAAGAGGTCCGTGCGGTGTATATGGACCGGTATCGTGAGGCTGAGGAAGCGCTGCAAGCTGCGCCAGAGGATGTCGACGCTCTCATCTGGATGGGACGTAGAACGGCGTACCTCGGGCGATATCGCGAGTCGATCGACATCTACACGCGTGCCCTCACGCTGCACCCGGATGACGCCCGACTCTACCGGCACCGAGGCCATCGGTATCTGTCAGTCCGAGAGCCCGAGCATGCGATCCTCGACTTCGAACGGGCAGCAGAGCTTACGGAAGGTCTTCCGGACGAAGTCGAGCCGGACGGACTCCCGAATGCGATGAACACGCCAACCAGCACGCTGCAGTTCAACATCTTCTATCACCTCGCGCTCGCCCACTACGTGCAGGGACACCTCGAGGAGGCGCTCGACGCACAACGGAGCTGTCTGGAGGCCTCTGCACACCCCGACTCGGTGGTTGCAACCTCATACTGGATGTACATGACGCTCCGGCGCCTCGGAATGGACGACGAGGCTCAGGAGGTGCTCGACGGCATCACCGATGACATGGAGATCATCGAGTCCTCCGGTTATCTGGACCTGCTGCTCCTCTTCAAGGGGGAGCGGACACTCGAGGACCTCGTTGGGCCCAGTGGGGATGCGGCGACGCTCCAGAGCACGACGAGGGCATATGGACTCGGGGTCTGGCACCTGCTCAATGGACGCACCGCCGAAGCGCACGACATGTGGGAGGGCATCCTCATGGGTCGTAATCAATGGTCTGCCTTCGGCTACCTTTCCGCCGAGGGCGAGTTGGCCCGCTCGGCGCTGCGCTGACCCCACGTTCGAGCGACTGCGCGACAGCCTCACTCAAGACGATTCGGAGAAGTCGACATGATGGGTATCACGACCACATTGTTTCTCGCTGCCGCGATGCAGGTTGTGCCGGCGCAAACGGCTCCCGCTCAGCTTCTGATTTCTCCGGAGCGTGCCGAGATCGAGGTCACGGAGACCGTTCAGCTCACGCTGACAGCCCGCGACGGCGCAGGCCGCGCCCTCTCCGACATCCTGGTGAGGTGGATCGCGTCGACACCGGAGCTCGCGTCCGTAGACCAGTCCGGTGTGGTCACGGCCTTGAATCCAGGAATGGCGAAGATCACGGCGGTTGTCGATGGAACACCAACTTCGGTATCGGTGGTAATCCGGGCACTCCCACCCGCGGAGCTGCGAGCCTCCGTCGGGACCGGTATGCCGTACGCGGGTCAGGTGGTTCCAGTTCGCGTGGCGGCATTCAATCGACTCGGGGAGCCCGTGGACGACCCGGAGCTGACGTGGACGAGTTCGAACGCGTCCGTAGCAGCGGTTGACCCAGCCGGACTGGTCTTCGCACGGTCAGCGGGCTCAGCGACCATCTCCGTCGCCGGGGCAGGGGTCCGTACCGAGACTGAAATTCAGGTGCGCCCCGATCCGGGTATGTCGTACGCGCTGCAGCCTATGGAGTCACGTGTTCGCACGGGCGATGTCATCCGCTTCTCTGCCACGGCTGAGGCCAGTGGGGGGCAGGCGATCCAGGCGTTCCCGGAATGGTCACTGAGCGGTGTAGGTGCCCAGATCGAGGATGAGGGCGGTGAGGGCGTCTTTGTCGCTGAGGAACCGGGTACCTATCGAGTTACTGCGCGGATGGGTGAGCGTGATGTGGTGAGCGGTGTGGTGATTGTCGAGCCTCGTGGCGCGGACGCTGAATTGATTCAGGTGGGGCGGGGTGGCGTTGCAGAGCATCATTCAGGCGACGTCTGGGTGTTCGAAGGTGTGGACGGACGTGACTATGCGTACATCGGCACCTTCATGTGGGACTGGATGAAGGTCTGGGATGTAACCGACCCGTCGAATCCCGTGCTGACCGACTCGTTGCAGCTCGATGCGAGGCGGATCAACGACGTGAAGATTCACCCCAACAATCGGCTCGGCATCGTGACCCGCGAAGGCGCGTCCAGCCGCCGCAACGGAATGGTGTTCCTGGACCTCACCACGCCGGCTCACCCGACCATCCTGTCGGAGTACACGGAAACGGTGACCGGTGGCGTTCATAACGTCTGGATCTCAGATGAGCACGAGCTCGTCTACGCCGTGCACAACGGAACCCGGGCGGTTCACGTCATCGATATTTCCAATCCGGAGGCTCCCCACGAGGTCGGGCGCTGGGGCATCGACAACCAACAGCGGTCCCTGCACGACGTGATCGTGCAGGACGGTTACGCCTACGTCTCATACTGGGACGATGGCGCTGTGATTCTCGATGTGGGTGCCGGCACGCACGGGGGAACGCCCACTACGCCAACCTTCGTAAGTCAGTTTAAGTACCCTATTGGAAATACCCATGTGGCATGGCGTTATGGTAAGTATCTCTTCGTCGGTGACGAGATCTTTCCAGCTGGATGGGAGGCTGACAAGGCGATTCACGCCCGCGGATACATCCACGTTCTGGACGTGAGTGACATCGAGAATCCTGTCGAGGTAGCGAAATACGAAGTACCGGAAGCAGGGGCCCATAACGTCTGGATCGAAGACGACAAGATGTACGTCGGGTACTACCAGGCCGGACTACGGGTAGTGGACATCTCCGGCGAACTCCGAGGAGATCTCTACAAACAGGGGCGAGAGATCGCGACCATTCAGACGACGGACGATCAGACCACGACTCCGAACTGGTCGATGGCCTGGGGCGCTCAGATCTTCAAGGGCCGCATCTACTCATCCGATCTGAACTCAGGTTTGTGGATCACTGAACTGAAGGAGCGGCCTCGGGTCGTCTTCTAGGCCTGGTTGTCTCACGGCGCATGATGACGTGATGCATCAACGGACGGTGGAGAGCCCCCTGCCCACGAGTTCAGAGGTGCGGGAACTCGTAGACCGGCACGCCTGTGTGACACCTCTGTTGCCGGCACCCGCACTGAGTGAATGTCTCGGTCGCGAGGTGCTCCTCAAGGCTGAATGCCTCCAGGTGACGGGCTCGTTCAAGGTGCGGGGTGCCGCGGCGCGGCTGGAAGGACTTTCGCCCGACGAGCGTGGGCGTGGAATTGTCGCCTGCTCAAGTGGAAACCACGGGCGTGCGGTGTCGTACGTGGCTGGTCGTGCAGGGATTCCAGCTCGTGTCTTCGTGCCGGAATGGGTCGACCCAGTGAAGCTGGAGGGAATCCGATCAGGCGGAGCTGAGGCGGTCCTGCACGGTGACACCTTCGACGTGTCCGAGGCAGCGGCCGTGACGGCTGCGGGTGAAGCGGGGAGCATCTACGTCTCTGCATACGACGATCCGTGGGTCATCGCTGGGCAGGGGACGATCGGTCTTGAGATTGCGGATCAGCTCGAGGGCCGCTCGGTGTCTGCTGTCCTGGCTCCACTCTCCGGAGGGGGGCTCATCGCGGGGATCGCGGGTGCACTGGCCGAGATCGGCCTGCATCCGGCGATCGTCGGTGTGTCGGCACAACGTGCGTCGGTGATGCTCGCGAGCGTGCGCGCCGGCCGGCCGGTTGAGCTCCCGGAGGAGGACACGCTGGCGAATGCACTCGCCGGAGGCATCGGACTGGACAATCGATACTCCTTCGGACTGGTCCGGGAGCGAGTCGATCAACACGCGGCGGTCACAGAAGCGCAGATTGCCGACGCGATGCGGATTGCGGTTTCACACCTGCACATGGTCGTCGAGGGTGGGGGTGCAGTCGCGCTGGCCGCTGCGCTGGCTGGCGCCTGGCAGCCTCCTCCTGCTGACGACGGCGTGGTTGTCATCCTGCTCTCCGGGGGCAACGTCTCGACAGAGACGCTGGTCGACATACTCGGATCGGGTTGACCTCTACCCTTTAGCCCTCAGGCGCCGGGGTGTGGGGCGCATGGGCGCTCAAGCGCCGACGATCTCGGGCAGGATCTCACCGGCCTGTCCGCGAATCGATACCGTAGCCGAGCCGGTCAGTGGTGTCGGGTCGAGGTTGACCTCCACAACAGCACCGCCGGAGCGCAGGGTCAGATCGGGCAGCCCGGCCGCCGGGTACACGAGCGAGCTCGTGCCGGCTACGAGGCAGACGTCGGCTTGGATGGCTGCCTCCTGGGCCGATCCGATTACATCGGGATCGAGAGACTCTCCGAACCAGACAACGTCGGGGCGCAGGGACGATCCACACATCACGCAGCTCGGTGGCCCAGCGTTCGACCCAGCCGCCGCAGGCGTGAGTCGTTCACACCCGGAGCAGCGGTCCCGATGGATGGCCCCGTGTACCTCCAGTGGATGCGCAGGCTCGGGGTCTGATACCCCCGCGGCGCTGGCTACGTCGCGCGCGGCCCGGTGGTGCAGTCCGTCTACGTTCTGTGTGACGAGAGTCACGCCATTTCGAGTCAGGGCGAGCCGCGCGAGCGCATCATGCCCTGCATTCGGGGCACAGTCGGCGATCAGCTCGCGACGCCACTGGTACCACGACCAGACGAGCTCGGGGTCCCGGTGAAATGCGTCGGGCGTCGCGAGTTCTTCTGGTCGGTAGGAACGCCATAGGCCCTGTTCGCCTCGAAACGTCGGGACGCCTGATTCCGCAGATACGCCAGCGCCGGTCAGGACGACGATGCGAGTGGCACCAGCGAGCAGCGCGGTCGCCTCCTTCCGGAGCGCGTGGGCCGGTTTGGTCACCCGCGCCAGGCACTCCAGGCGAGCAGGGTCCATCCGACGATCAGCGCGACGCCTCCGATCGGCGTGATGGCCCCCAGCCAGCGTTGCCCTGTGAGCACCAGGACGTAGAGACTGCCCGAAAAGATCACGATTCCCGTGACGAAAGCCCATCCGGCGAATGTGACGGTCGTGGCCTCCCACTGCGTCGTCGCCCACGCAACTGCGATCAGGGCGAGCGCGTGGTACAGCTGGTACCGCACCCCGATCTCGAACGTCGCGAGGTCCTGCGGTGTGAGGGTAGCCCGAAGGGCATGAGCCCCGAACGCCCCGAGGCCGACACCGAGGGCTCCAAAGAGCGCCCCGAGCGCGAAGAGTATTCTCATATCAGTAGGCCAGAGCGTACGCCTCACGGCGCGGATCGGCCGCTGCCGTGAGGACCCCGTTCTCACGATCGAATACGATCATCTGCGCGCCGCCGAATGTGGCGGTCCAGCCCTGGATCACGTTCAGGTCATGGCCGAGCGTTGTCAGTCCGTCGAGCGTAGCACTCGAAACACGGTCCTCGATCGAGACGCGTACACCCGACATGGACCGGAATCGCGGTGCCTCGATTGCCTCCTGCGGCGTCATGCCAAAGAGGAGGACGTTGT
>JAKMDG010000454.1 GCA_022428035.1 Longimicrobiales bacterium | reverse complement strand
GTTCAAGAGACCTGCGCACGCTCCGAGGACGATCTGGATGAGGATGATGAGATCGATGGCGAGGTTTGGGATGACGAAGACGAGGAAGATTGGGATGACGAAGAGTGGGACGAGGAAGAGGACGAAGAGGAAGGGGACGACCTCTGGTTGGGTGATGAGGAAGACGATTTCTGACCTTCGCCGATGCGGTGTCGTGGGGCAGCGCACGTGGGTGGCGCTCACCGTCGCGGGATTGATCTCGATCGCGGGACCCGCAGCCGCTCAGACCTCCCCCGGTCCCGTAGTCGACGCCGACTGGCTGGCCCGGCACATGGGCGACGCAGAACTTCTACTTCTCCACGCCGATATGCGCCGGACATCGTATGACGAGGGTCACATTCCGGGGGCGCGCTTCCTGGACCTGAATCGATTTGTCTGGGACGGCGACCCCGCCTGGGGAACGGAGATGAGGTCGTCCGAGGAGATCGGGGGGGCACTGCGGACCCTCGGTCTGAACGACGGCGTCGAGCATGTCGTCGTCTATGGGACCAATCCGCTCTTCGCTTCTCGGGCGTTCATGACGATGGAGGTCATGGGCATGGAGGGCCGGGTCCACGTCCTCGATGGTGGGCAAACCGGCTGGGTCGCGTCTGGTCGTGAACTCAGCACGCAGGAACCGGTCCCGGCCGGTGGTGGGACCTTGACCCTCGGCGTCGCGAATGACGTGCTCGTCTCAGCCGACTGGATCCACGAGCGACTCGAGGATGACGGGGTCGCTCTCGTGGACGCTCGGCCCGACGACGAATACACGGGTGCCGACGGGGGCATGGGCGGTATAGCGAACCCCGGACATATCCCGGGCGCGCATCAGATGTACTGGGAAGAGCTGATCGAGAGTCGTGACTCACCCTATCTGCTCGAGCGGTCGGAGCTGGCTGCGTTGTTCGAGGGCGCTGGCGTCTCCGAGAGTGATACGGTCGTGGCGTACTGCATGGTGGGATGGCGAGCCAGTTATACCTACCTGGCCGCACGCCTGCTCGGGTACAAGACCAGATTCTATGACGGGTCGTGGCGTGACTGGGGTACGCGGGAAGACCTGCCGGCGGTCACCGGGGCTGAGCCAGGAGGCTCGCGCTAGCCCGGTCGTCGAGTCTGCTCCACCTTTCTCGACCTTGAGTCCCGCTCGCTGGCGGGTCCGACCACCGTTCGATCCCGGATGATTTCGATGCGCGGTCCCTTTGCCCTCGCGACCCTCCTCTTCGCCTTCGCTCACCTGAGCACGTCCTGATTTCGAAGGGGTAAAGACTCTCATGTACCAGATGACGCCGTGGGTCACCCGACTGCTGGTCGCGAACATCGGGATCTACCTCGTACTGCGAGGTCTTCCGTCGGAGTTGGGGAACTCGATCGCGAATGCGCTCGTCTTCCGTCCTGGGTCGGTCCTCCAGACGCCGTGGACACCGATCACGTACATGTTCCTGCACGCCGACTTCGGCCACCTGTTCGGCAACATGATCGGGGTCTTCTTCTTCGGTCCTCGGCTGGAGCAACGCCTGGGCACGAAGGGCTTCCTGACACTCTACTTCGCTGCCGGTATCGGTGGAGCCTTCTTCGAGTCGATGCTCGCCCTCTTCGTGGGACCGGTATCCATGGTGGGGGCATCGGGTGGCGTGTTCGGGATCCTGGCTGGCTTCGCCTACTACTGGCCGCGGGAGACGATCATCCTGTTCCCGATCCCGATCCCGATCCAGGCGTGGTTGCTCGTCGGTCTCTACGTCCTCTGGTCTCTGTATGCCGGTCTCAGCGCGGCTCGAATAGGTGGCGGGGTAGCTCACTTCGCTCATCTGGGTGGGGCCGCTGTGGCGCTCGGCTATCTGTGGTGGTCGGATTACAGGCGGGGGTCGGCAAAACGTGACTTCAAACGAGCGATGAACACCCCGTCGAACGGCGGAGGCTTCGTCAACGATCGGGTCGCGATGGAACGATGGAAGGGGATTTCCATCGCAGGGCTCCATGAGCTGAATCGCGAGGAGGTCGAGCGCCTGCTGGCCAGGGCGAAGGCGGACGGTGCAGGCGCGCTGACGCAGTCGGAACGGTCTTTTCTGGACCGAATGGCCGCAAGCTGATCTGATCGTGGTGACCCTCCGCAGACCGCGCACACGCAGGAGGGTGCTCGGGTGACGGATCCAGGCCGGTTCCCGATTCCGGCCCGTGTGCATCGGGTCGAACAGGTCATCCAGCGAAGTCGGTTCATCACGACGGTCGCGCACGCACCAGATCCTGAGGCAGCCCACGCGTTCGTCGCACGTATGCGCGATGAATTTCCGGACGCCACGCACAACTGCTGGGCGTTCGTCGCGGGACCGCCTGGGAGCACCACGCGCATCGGTATGAGCGACGATGGTGAGCCACACGGTACAGCGGGACGCCCCATGCTCACGTCTCTCGTGCATTCGGGCGTTGGTGAGATCGTCGCGGTTTCGACTCGATACTACGGGGGGGTCAAACTCGGCACGGGTGGTCTCAGCCGAGCCTACTCAGGCGGTGTCGTGCTCGCTCTCGCCGAGATGCCACGAGAAGAAAAGGTCGACCGGCGGGGTGTTCGACTCACCGTGGGCTACCCTGACATCGACTCGATCCAGCGGCTTGTCTCCGAGCGAGAATGGATTCTCCTCGATGAGAGCTTCGGCTCGGATGTGAGCCTCGAGCTTCTGATTCCGTCCAGTGAGATCGAGGATGCACGGACGCTTGTGGCTGACAGGACGCGCGGGTCGGGCGTCCTCGAGGAGGATGCGGTACCGCCAGACAGTTGAGCTGGTCGTGGCGCCTGCGTTCAGGTCAGCCCCAGCGCGCGTCGATGGCTCGCCGGATCTGATCCAGGGTCTGCCCTTCCTTGTGCCGGCGGTACGCAAGCCTCGCCTCACCCTGGCAGATGGGGCATCCCATGGCCATACCACCGGCGTGGTAGCACGTGAGGAGTGATCGGTAGTGAGGCATGGCGGCACAGCCGCACCCGCACCCGATCCCATCCGCGATCTGAGGGATCTCACGGATCATCTCGTAGATCTCGAGTACCGATTCCGGAAACGCCGAGAGCTGTTCTGGCGTCAGGACCTCGGTTCCGTCGATACCGGGGCGAGGCTCGGGGTGATCGATTGCCGCGGCCACCTGCCGCGGAGCGACGACGAGAGCTACCGAAAGCATCGGAACCGAGCGGAGGAATGCTCGGCGGCAGGGCATACTCAGCTGC
>JAKMDG010000410.1 GCA_022428035.1 Longimicrobiales bacterium | reverse complement strand
CCGGGCAGCAGGACGATCAGCGCGAGGGCAGCACGGCGCATGGGGACTCCGACGGTGTCACGAATCAGCGGGCACCGGCATCATGAAGTGAGGGCATCGGTCCGTCCAGTCGAGGCCGTGGCATCGTCCGATGCCCAATCCTGATCGAGGGCCGGCCACCTCGCCAGGCAGCCCAACCCGGCTCCATCGTGCACAGCATGACTCAGCTCCTCCGTCCGCTCCTGCGGCGCCCCGGAGACCACGGGAGACGAGGAACGGACGCTTCACGTGGAGTTCGGGTCTGAGGCGGGAGGCGACACCCCCTAGAGCCGGCACGCGATTGACGCCCAGCCGCGCGAGATCCAATCTCATCCCCTCTCGTCGCACCCCTCGCTCGGAGCGCTTCATGTCGATTCCCGCATCAAACGCCCTCAGACCGCTGGCGCTCATCGTCACGCTGGGCCTCATGGCCTGCTCCGGGGGCGCGTCCTCTCTGGAGGAGCTCTCGAGTAGCTCGCTCGCCCAGCTCGACGGCGCGCTCAACGTGCCGGGCCTGCAGGCGCCCGTCGAGATCATTCGTGACGAGTACGGCGTTCCGCACATCTACGCCGAGAACGAAGAGGATCTCTTCTTCGCCCAAGGCTACGTCATGGCCCAGGATCGGCTCTGGCAGATGGAGATGTGGCGTCGGTGGCACGAGGGCCGGCTGGCCGAAATCTTCGGCCCCGAGGCGCTCCCGTACGATCAGCGAACCCGGCTGATGATGTACCGCGGCCCCTTCGACGAGACGGAGTGGACCAGCTACCACCCCAACGCCGAAGCGCTCTTCACCGCCCACGCGAACGGCGTGAACGCCTTCGTGAAGCAGAACCGGGACAACCTGCCGCTCGAATTCCAGCTCACGGGCGTGGAGCCACTCCCGTGGACGAAGGAGACGGTCGTGCTCCGCTGGGCGGCCCTGGCCGTACCCAGCGTCCGTGGCCACGCGATCAACGAGGTTCAGCTTGCGATGGACGTGGCCCGTTTCGGCGCGGAAGAAGCGAACCGACGATTCGCTCCTGATCCGTGGGACGATCTCGAAGTCCCGGACGGGCTCGACGTGAGTCTGTTCACGGATGAGATGCTCTCAGCGATGCGCGCCGGAGACGGCGATCCGTTCGTCACCGGCCGCCTCCCCGCTCTCGCGGTGATGCCGGAGTACCAAGATGCGATGCCGCCCATGCAGGTCGCCCAGGTCCTCACGCGCGACATCGCGACCGAGGGGAGCAACAACTGGGTGATGAGTGGAGAGATGTCGCCGACGGGTGTGCCGATCCTCGCCAACGATCCGCACCGTCGGATCGAGATGCCGGCACTCCGCTACTACGTGCACCTGAACGCACCCGGCTGGAACATCATCGGAGGTGGTGAGCCCCCCTTCGCCGGCACGGACGCCGGTAACAACGAGCACATCGCCTGGGGCTTCACCTTCGCGGGGACCGACATGGTCGACGTCTTCGTCGAGGAGACGCATCCGGACGACCCGAACCAGACACTCTTCCGCGGCGAGTGGGAAGAGATGGAGGTGATCGAGGAGGTGATCGGAGTGAAGGGGCAGGCGCCGGAGAGGGTCACGCTCAAATTCACGCGCCATGGCCCGGTCTTCTACGAGGACCCGGACAACAACAAGGCGTACTCGGTTCAGTCCGTCGTGCAATTCCCCGGCACGGCCGCGTACAAAGGCAGCTTCCAGCTCGCGCAGGCCGAGAGCTGCGAGGACTTCTTCGATCGGGCCAACCACTGGCTCGTCCCCACCCACAGCCTCATCTGCGGCGACGACTCGGGCAACATCGCGCTCCAGGTGACGGGGCTGACGCCGAACCGAACGGGGTGGAACGGTCGTCTACCGGTGCCCGGGACGGGGGAGTACGAGTGGGACGGCTTCCGGGACGACCTGCCCAGGGAGTTCAACCCGGAGCGCGGCTACATCGCGACGGCGAACAACAACGTGCACCCTCCGGGCTACACCGATGAGAGCCGCCCTGTCTTCTACCACACGCTGCGCGGCAAGGAGACGTCCCGAATCATGAGGCTCCACGACATCTTCGGTGGCGGCGGCACGTTCTCGATCGAGGATCACAAGCAGGTGCAGTGGGACAATCACATCCTCACTGCCGCGCGAGACATCCCGATGTTCGAGGGCTGGTCGTCAGCGGATCCCGACGTGGACTGGGCTCGAGCCGCGATCGCGGAGTGGGACGGTGACCTCGACCGAGGCAGCCTCGCCGCCGCCCTCTATCGGCGGTGGACCGACGGCGTCGATCGAGACGGCCTCGACGGAGCGACGTCGTCCGCGGATCAGCGGGAGTTCATGGAGATCGGTCTCGCGGCCGCGATCCAGCGGCTGACGGGTGAGCTCGGTGAGGACCGAGCCGAATGGCGATACGGTCGACTCCACCAGAGCCCGCTGCCGCACATGTTCGCCTCCACCTTCGACCTGCCGACCATCGAGCGACCGGGGGGCTTCGGATCCATCAACGCGACCGGGGCCAACTTTCGGCGCATCATCGACCTCTCGAACATGGACAACTCGGTCGCAACCAACGCGCCCGGGCAGTCTGCGCAGCCAGGGAGTCCGTTCTACGGCAACCTCGCCGAGAGCCTGGGGAACGGCGAGTACTTCCCCCTGCTCTTCTCGCGGGATCAAGTCGAGGGGCAGGCAGCGCACAGGCTGACGTTGAATCCGGGGGGGTGAGCCTGCGCCCACCGGCCGGATGTTCGACGATCACAAGCTGGTAGCTACACCCTACGCAGCTCGCCGCCGCTCACTCTCACCGTCCGAAACGACGAGCGTCTTCCGAGGCACAGCGCGTCCCCGCTCCTGACGCCTGATTAGAAGTGTCGCTCCGACGATGATCGTCGCGATGGTGATCATTGCGACGCCGTATGCCATCAGTAGTCCGGTCACGTTTCCCATCTCATCACCTCCCTGTTCACCGGTGAAACCACCCACCCTGGCTTCTCCCTACGTATACGAGGTGCCCTGAGTTTTGCTTTACCGGCGACAAGCCCAGCTCCGCTTCCCGTGACCCCGTGGGTCGCCCGGGAGCACCCGCAGGACCGCGGGGTACCGGGCGCGTCCGTCAATCCGATGGTCTCATCCGCTCGAGGGGTCACGCCGTGTCCGAGAACCAAGGCCCACGCAATGTGCTCGGCACCAAGCTCGAGGACTGCTCGCACGCCCCCCTCACCGGCTTCTTTCGCGACGGCTGCTGCCGCACGGGTCAGGGGGACCATGGCGTCCACGTGGTCTGCGCCCGCGTGACCGCTGACTTCCTCGCGTTCTCGCAATCGGCAGGGAACGATCTGAGCACACCCCGCCCCGAGTATGGCTTCCCCGGGCTGAAGCCTGGGGACGCCTGGTGTCTCTGTGCCACCCGCTGGGCCGAGGCCCACCGAGCCGGCGTGGCTCCGCCCGTCGTCCTCGAGGCGACGCATATCTCTGCGCTCGAGTTCGCGAGCCTGAGCGACCTTCGTGCGAACGCGTGGACCACCAAGAGCGAGTGATGGCGAAAGCTCCCTTCGGATTGGGGAACACGTACGCCGCCGAGCTCGAGGGCTTCTACGTCCCCTGGCAAGGCGCGACGGTCCCCGAACCCAGGATCGTGTACCTCGATCGCGCCCTGGAAACGCTCGAAGGGACGACCCCGCTCGCCCAGGCGTATGCTGGTTATCAGTTCGGCAACTTCGTGCCTCAGTTGTGAGACGGCTGGGCCCTGCGCACGGCTTCCGCCCAATTTCCGCTCACGGCATCTGGGAGCGCCTCTCCCGCGCCCAACTCCGGGTTCCACCGCCCGCGCCACCCACCCGATGCCATGACCGACCCGTCGGCCACCATCTTGAGAGCGAGCGGGCGGTGAGCCTGCC
>JAKMDG010000386.1 GCA_022428035.1 Longimicrobiales bacterium | reverse complement strand
GATCACTCAGCCAGCGGGTGAAGCAGGCAGGAGCGCTCGAAGAAATCGCGAATGCCCTGCAGGCGCGATATCAGATCCCAAGGCCCGTGGCGATCAGCTTCGATACGTGCGACATGATCAACGCGTTCTACAATCCGAACACGACAGAGATCACGTTCTGCTACGAGCTCGTCGAGCTGCTCGCTCAGATCTTCGTACCGGATGGAGCTTGGACCGAAGAGCAACGCTCGGACGTTTTCGGAGCGATTCAGTTCGTCATGATGCACGAAGTCGGACACGCACTCGTCGACGTACTCGATCTACCGATCACCGGCCGAGAAGAGGACGTGGCGGACCAGCTCGCCGTGTATTCACTGATCCGGGGATACGAGAAAGGCGCACAGGCTGCGTACGCTGGTGTGACTGCACTCCAACCTGCTTCCAACGAGTTCGACGACACCCAGCTCGCGGACGAGCACTCACTCGGACCACAGCGTCTCTACAACGTGCTGTGCTGGATCTACGGATCTGATCCGCAGAAGTACTCGAACATCCTGCAGGGTGGGATGCTGCCTGAATCTCGTGCAGTGCGGTGCCCGGGTGAGTGGGATCGCATGGCGAAGGCGTGGCAACGGCTACTGAGAAGCGACTGAGCAGCGGGGGCACGAACTAGCGTACTGGCCCCGGTAAGCCCCAAGCTCCTCATTGTCGGCGAGCGTCCCCCACCCGCCTGTTCATGACCGAATCTACCTATGCCGCGATCACCGGCTGGGGCTCTTGCATGCCCCCGGCTGTCCTGAGCAACGACGATCTCTCGACGTTCCTCGATACCTCCGACGAGTGGATCATCACGCGAACCGGCATGAAGGAGCGCCGGATCTCTCACGTCTCGGCAACGGAGATGGCGACGCTGGCGGCTCGTCGGGCCCTCGCCTGCGCAGACCTCGACCCGGCAGACCTCGATCTCATCATCTATGGCGGTGTGAGCAACGAGGAGCTGTGCCCGAATAGCGCGTCGGGCGTCCAGGTATCCCTCGGCGCCCAGAACGCCGCCTCGATGGATCTGAACACGGCGTGCACGAGCTTCTGCTACGGACTCGCTGCAGCCACCGGCATGATCCGAACTGGCCAGGTTCGAAACGCTGTCGTGATCGGCGTCGAGCTGATCAGCCGCTATATGGATTGGGACAACCGCAACGTCGCGGTCCTCTTCGGGGACGGTGCAGCGGCCGTCGTCCTGCAGGCGACCGAGAACGAAGAGGGCATGCTTGCCAGCGTCCTGGGTTGTGACGCGACGGCGCGCCAGACCCTCCGCGTCCGTGGGTTCGGGTGCGGCTACTCAGGGTACGGGATCACGCTTGGTGACACATTCTGGGACTTCGATGGCCAGCAGATCTTCAAGCGGGCCGTGCTCGGCATGTCTCGTGCATCCAGGGAAGTACTCGCGCAGAGCGGACTCGCAGCCGAGGACATCTCTCTCGTCGTGCCCCATCAGGCCAACCTCCGCATCATCGAGTCCGTGGCGAAGTACGCTGGGATCTCGATGGAGCGTGTGATGCTCACGGTCGAGAAGTACGGCAACATGAGTGCAGCAACGGTGCCCGTCGCGTTGGTCGAGGCACTGGAAGAAGGGCGTGTCGAGCCGAACAGCTGGCTTCTCATGCCAGCGTTCGGAGGCGGCCTGACCTACTGCTCACTGCTCGTGAAATGGGGCGATCGAACCACCCCGCTGGGGCAGACCGACGCGGAGCTACCCCCGTGCAACGAATCCGCACTGGAGCTCGTGAATCGGGTACGCGACAGGCAGGACCCGTACGGTCGATCCAGGGATGGCCTGCTAGCGCCGGTCTTCCCTGAGGCCCGGCTCGGGGACGCCGACAGCGTCGTCTGACACGTCCCTTGCCAGCGTCCTCGTACGCGGGGATGTTCCGGGCCAATTCACACGGGTGAGCCGCACCCCACTTGGGCACCCGACCCCAACTCGATCGAATGCCCGGATGCGCACGGCTGTGAACCACGCCCCCAGTCCTCTCATTGTGGCTGCGATCCTGCTGGCCACCCTGCAACCGTCCTACGTCGCTGCTCAGTCTCGTGACGAACTGCGCACGACCGTCATCGACGGATCCCCCGCGCCCCTGCTGCCCGCTTCGATCACTCGAGATGATCGAGACCGAGCTACGGTTCGCGCGATCAAGCTGAACGAGCCGATCGTGCTCGACGGCAGGCTCGATGAGGCCGTTTATCAGGACTATCAGCCGTTCGGGGACTTCGTGCAGGTGGTCCCCGTTGCCGGCAACCCGTCGTCGGAGCGAACGGATGTCTGGATCTCCTACGATGAGAACAACATCTATGTGACCTGTCGGTGCTGGGACTCGTCTCCACCGGAGGATTGGGTGATCAACGAGTACCGTCGCGACACCGACGGTATCCGGAACAACGATCACTTCGGCGTCATGTTCGACACGTTCTACGACCGTCGGAACGGGATGATCTTCTACGCCAACACCCTGGGTGCCAGAGCCGACTACGCGGTCGTCGACGAGGGCTCACCAAATAAGGATTGGAACCCGGTGTGGAACGTCGTCGGTGGCCAATTCGAGGGCGGCTGGGTGGTCGAGATGGCGATTCCCTTCAAGTCCCTCCGCTACACCTCCGGTGTCGATCAGATGTGGGGCCTGCAGCTGCGCCGCTCGGTCATCCGGAACAACGAGTGGACGTACCTGAACCCCGTGCCGGCCTTCCTCTCCGGGCCACAGGGAATGAACCGAATCTCTTCGGGCGGGACCCTCGTCGGACTCGACCTGCCGGCGGCGGGTAGCAACCTCGAGCTGAAGCCGTACGCGATTGGTAACCTCGGCACGAACCGCCTCTCGGACCCGGTTGTGAACAACGACGTGACCGGAGACGTAGGGATAGATCTGAAGTACGGGATCACTGCGAATCTCACGGCTGACCTCACCTTCAATACGGACTTCGCCCAGGTCGAGGTAGACGAGCAGCAGGTGAACCTCACCCGCTTCAACCTCTTCTTTCCCGAAAAACGAGAGTTCTTTCTCGAGGGTCGTGGCGTCTTCGACTTCGGAACGGGTGGCAGCGGCGGGTTCCGTCCCGGCCGCAGTTTTGGCCGTGGGGGTGGTGATCGGCCCACGCTGTTCTATAGCCGACGCATCGGCCTCGACCGCGGCGAGGTCATCCCCATCGATCTCGGCGGACGAGTCACGGGAAAGGTCGGACCGTTCAACGTCGGGCTGGTCAACATCCAGACGGGCGGCATCGAATCTGCCGGTATCGAGAGTACGAACTTCTCTGTCCTCCGACTCAAGAGAGACATCCTCGGACGCAGTTCGATCGGTGCGATGCTCACGAACCGATCGGTCTCCGTTCGCGGGGATGGGTCCAACGAGGTGTTCGGTGTCGACGGCTCGTTCGGGATTACGCAAGACCTTCAGGCAGGAGCTTATTGGGCTCGGACGGAGACATCGTCACTGACGGGCGGGAATGAGAGCTACCAGATAGCCCTGTCGCATACGGGCGATCTGTACGGCGGAACCATGTCTCACCTGAAGGTGGGTGAGAACTTCAATCCCGAGGTCGGATTCGTTCGCCGGACCGACTTCGTGAAAAACGCCGGATCCCTCCGCTTCAGTCCGCGTCCTGGTGGGATCGAGGCGATCCGGAAGGTCACGTGGGAGGCTGGAGTCGAGCACTTCGATGACGGCGTCGGGCTCATGCAGTCTCGGCGGCAGACCGCACGATTCGATGTCGAAATGGAGAACGCCGACCGCTGGTCGATCGAGGGGATCAGGGAGTTCGAGCGAATCGACGACCTGTTCCCGATCTCGAGCGACCAGAATATCCCGATCGGTCGCTACACATTCACCAGTCAACGCGTCTCGTATACGGGCGGCCCCCAGCGGTGGATGTCCGGCAACATTTCGTATCAATGGGGCGACTTCTACCACGGCTCGCTGCGCTCCTTGAGCATCAGCCGAGGGCGAGCCGTGATCTCGAACCATCTGTCGCTCGAGCCGGGCGTCAGCTACAACCTGCTCGACCTTCCCGAGGGTGAAGAGACCCAGGCCGTATTCCGGCTCCGCAGCGATTACGCATTCACGCCACGTATGTTTGCCAGCGCACTGTTCCAGTACAACGAGGCCGATCGGATTTTGTCGAGTAACGTCCGGTTCCGGTGGGAGTACGCGCCAGGTAGCGAACTGTTCGTAGTCTGGACGGACGAACGAGACCGAACCCCCCAGGGGACAGGCCTCCGCACGCAGGGTCTGGCGATCAAGATCACGAGATTGCTCCAGTACTAGGTGCCACTGACCGAAAGAGGATTCATGAACCACCCACGTATCACCACGCTTGGCGCCCTCACCGCGCTCGTAGCGCTCGCCGGATGTTCAGCGGATCTCGCCGACAGTACCGCGTCCGGAGCCGCGTCGATCACCGAAGATGAGATCGCGGAGCACATCGAGGTGCTCGCCTCGGACGAGTTCGGGGGCCGAGCACCCTCGTCCCCTGGTGAAGAGCTCACCGTAGCCTACCTGGCCGAGCAGTTCGCGTCGTTCGGCCTCGAACCGGGCAATGACGGCAGCTTCTTCCAGGACGTCCCACTCGTCGACATCACCGTCGATCCGAACGGGGCACCCTTCACCATCGAAGGACGTGGGAGCCCGATGCAGTTCACCTACGCCGATGACGTCGTCACCTGGACGACCCGTACAGTGGAATCGTCACAGGTCGAAGACAGTGACATGGTCTTCGTGGGCTATGGAATCGTCGCACCGGAATACGGCTGGAACGACTACGAGGGGCTGGACGCGACAGGCAAGACCGTCGTGATCCTGGTGAACGACCCTGGATACGCGACCCAGGACGATGACGTCTTCAACGGCAACTCGATGACCTACTATGGCCGGTGGACGTACAAGTTCGAGGAGGCCGCCCGACAAGGCGCGGCTGCCGCGCTCATTGTGCACCAGACCGCCCCGGCCGCCTACGGCTGGGAGACGGTCCGCAACAGCTGGACGGGTCCGCAGTTCAACCTGCAACCGGAAGACGGGAACGCCGGCCGCGTCGCGATCGAGGGCTGGATGACCGAGGAGACCAGTCGCACCGTGTTCGAGCGGGCGGGCATGGACTTCGACGCGCTATACCGACAGGCGGAGACGGGCACGTTGCGCCCGATGGACATGGGACTCTCCCTGTCGACCTCAGTGCAGAATGAACTCCGTTTCTCCAATTCAAAAAACGTGGTTGCCGTTCTTCCAGGGGCCGAGGCGCCTGACGAACACTTCATCTACCTGGCCCACTGGGACCATTTCGGTACGGACCCGGAGCTCATCGCTGCGGGTGAGGACGGCATCTACAACGGCGCGCTCGACAACGCGTCCGGCACCGCCGCCATGCTCGAACTGGCCGAGGCATACGCGAGCCTTCCCGAGCGGCCGAGGCGATCGATCGTCTTTCTGGCCGTCACCGCTGAGGAGCAGGGTCTTCTGGGCTCCGCGCACTACGCCGCGGACCCGGTCTTCCCACTGGCCCGAACCGTAGCCGGCCTGAACATGGATGGCCTGAGCAACTTCGGGCCTACGCGAGAACTCGTCGTTCAGGGCTACGGCATGTCGGAGCTCGACATGATTGCGGACGCAGCTGCTGCTGCCCAGGGACGGCGAATCGATCCCGACCCCGAGCCGGAGAAAGGCTACTACTTCCGGTCGGACCACTTCGAACTCGCCAAGCTCGGCGTCCCCATGATCTACCCGGGCAACGGCATCGACCACGTGGAGCGCGGATCGGAATACGGTCTCGAGATGAACGCACGCTACACGCGTGAGCGCTACCACATGGTGACCGACGAGTTCGACGAAACGTGGGATCTGTCAGGTGCGGTCGACGACGTGGTGCTGTACTACGAGATCGGCGCCGCAGTCATCCAGTCGGACACGTGGCCCAACTGGAACGAGGGGACCGAGTTCCGGGCGATTCGCCAAGAGAGCCGGAAATGACGGCGAGGGCGGTCGGGCTCGCCCTGGTCACCCTCCTGATCGCGGGGTGTGCGCCGTCGAGCGACGAGCGCCCGCCCAACATCATCTACATGCTGGCAGACGACCTCGGGTACGGTGAGCTGGGGGCGTACGGCCAGGCGCAGATTCGAACACCCAATCTCGACGCGCTCGCCATGCAGGGGATGCGATTCACACAGCACTACTCCGGCAGCCCGGTATGCGCCCCCTCGAGAGGTACGCTTCTGACCGGCCTGAGCACACTCCGCTCCCAGATCCGTGACAACTTCGAGGTGGGTGGCTATCCCGACCCGGACGAGCTGGGTCAGATGCCACTCGACTCGAGCACCTACACAATCGGGACCATGCTTCAGGACGCCGGCTACGTGACCGGCGCAATCGGGAAGTGGGGTCTCGGTGGACGGGAGTCCGTCGGCCAACCGCGGTTCCAGGGTTTCGACTACTTCTTCGGATACCTCGACCAGCAACTCGCCCACAATTTCTACCCTACGCACCTTTGGCGGAACGGCGAGCGGGTCGAGCTCGACAACGAGTACTTCAGCGCGCACCAGGTCTTCGAAGGCGATGACCCGGACGATCCCGAGCAGTATCGGCAGTACCAGGGGAATGAGTACTCACTCGACGTCATGGCGGACGATGCACTCCGCTTCATCGAAGAAAACCAGGAAGGTCCGTTCTTTCTCTACCTCCCCTTCACCATCCCGCACGTCGCTCTTCAGGTCCCGGATTCGTCGCTGATGGAATACGACGGGGCGTTCGAGGAGGAGCCGTACCTCGGGGACCCGACCTATCTGCCGCACTACCGACCCCTGTCGGCGTACGCCGCGATGATCACACGGATGGACGACCACATCGGTCGCATCCTGGAGCAGCTGGACGCGCTGGGCCTGGATGAGAACACGGTCGTGATGTTCACGAGTGACAACGGCACGACCTACACGGGCGGCGTAGATGCGGAGTTCTTCGAGAGCACGGCAGGACTGCGCGGACTCAAGGGATCACTCTACGAAGGTGGGATCCGCGTGCCGTTGATCGCGCGTTGGCCGGGTCAGATCGAGGCGGGTGCAGAGAGCGACTACGTCTCGGCATTCTGGGACATGATGCCGACCTTCGCGGAGATCGCCGGTGTGGAGGCGCCATCAGATCTGGACGGCGTCTCGATGCTGCCGGCGCTCATGGGTGAGGAGCAGGCCATCGAGCGTCCGCTCTACTGGGAGTACCACGGGCTCTGGAATGGAGCCCAGGCAGTTCGCATAGGTCGCTGGAAGGGTGTGCGTTTAGGCGGCCACGACGACGCGAACGCCCCGATCGAGCTCTACGACCTCGATGCGGATCCGTTCGAGACGACGGACGTATCCACCCAGCAGCCCGACATCGTGGGGCAGATCCAGAGGGTCATGGAGTCACGGACTCTCTCCGACTACGACCCCTGGAACTTCGCGATCGCAGGAAACCGCTAGGTCGCGGCCGGTTCGCGGCGGCCGCATGGCTCAGGCTACTGGAAGGCCGACCTGGGATAGATGCTGTTCGGATTCCAGAAGAGCCACTCGAACAGACCTGCGTCTTCGACCGCCTGGATTTGTGCCTTCATCTCGGCCGACCCGTAAACGGGGGAGCCCTGCGTAAACGCCTGCAGCCACGGACGGATCGTCGCGATGCTTCCGTTCGCTGCCTCGGTCCGTGCCACGGCTCGATCCATCGCGCTCTTTACCAGGAGGTACGGATTCGCGTTCGGGTCCGGAATCTGGAAATTCCCGGGCGCGTACAGCGCCGGATACACCATCGGCAAGATGACGTCGGTGACCCGAATCAGCTCATCCCAGTCCTGCCCGATGATCGAGTCACTGTCGGTCGTAATCACCCGTCCGAAGACATCAGCCGTGATCGGCGCACCGAACGCCGCCAGTTCCGAACGTGAGGTCGCAACGAACTGTTGAATGGCTTCGACTGCGCTGCGACCGTTCCGTGCCGGGAAGATCATCTCCGCCCGCGCCGAGTCAGCGACGTCCGGGAAGCGGACATAGTCCCACTGGATCTCCGCGAAGCCTGCCTCGAGTGCCTCACGAGCCAGGTCGATGTTGTACGCCCAGACGTCAGCGCTATACGGATCCACCCAGGGAATGCCGCCCTCGAGGTCCAGCCACAGGTCGTCATTCGCGGTCCGGATGGCGAGATCCGACCGGGCGCTGGCAAGCACGGGGTCATAAAAGCAGACAATCCGCACGATCGGGTAGATCCCATGCTTCTTCAATTGTGCGAGCAAGGCGGAGAGGTCGGGAGTGTATCCGCGCTCGGCGTCGGCCTCACCAACCAGCGCGACCTGGCTCTCGTAGCTCACCTCACCGCGCTCCTTCACGTCGATCACGAACGTGTTGATCTCGGAGTCGCCTGCGAGGGCGAGCAGATCTGATATCCGGTCGGAGCGACCCGCAGCCTGAGCGTTGACGTACACGCCGCGCACGACGGCCGGACGAGGTACGAGCGTGATCGCACCGGAGCCGGGTCCGGTGATCGGGTCCTCACAGGCTGCGAACAGCAGCGCGGCGAAGGCAA
>JAKMDG010000202.1 GCA_022428035.1 Longimicrobiales bacterium | reverse complement strand
TCGTGGGCGGGCTGGGAGCCACTGCCCTGCTCGTTGGCTGCGGAGGCGAAGACATGCGGGGATTCCCCACCAGCGACGGATCGGAAGAACAGCTCATTGCTCGGGCTGCTTCGTATGAACTCGACACCGAGTACGTGCCTCCGCCGGGGGAGGCCCTGCACCACCACACAGCAGGATTTGCGAAGATCCTCTGCTCGGGTGTGTTCATCACGGGGCTGGACGCGGATGACGCCGCAGCGAACGTAGGTGGCTTCATCTCGCCGTTCGACGAGCGCCAGTACGTGGTCGATACAGTGATCGACTATGAGCAGCAGACGGTTGCCCTCACGCTTCCCGATGGCGTGACCCGCACGGCCCGCCGTTACGGCAATCAGGGCTGCGTCGCACACCCGATCGGTGAGAGTGACGTGTACTTCACGCCGTCCGAGGTCGAGCGGAATCTGCCGCCTGCCGAGACGACACCATGGCCGATGGGTGATGTTCTGACTGACGACTCGTGGCCCGCTGAGCTGGACATGGAGAAGGTCGAGCAGGCGCTCGACGCCGGCTTCGGTCCGCCGGAGGCGCGTACGCTAGGGCTCGTAGTCACGTACAACGGACGCATCCTCGGTGAGCGGTATGGTGATGGGATCGACATCCATACGCCGCTGGAAAGCTGGTCGATGACGAAGAGCCTGACGGGCACGCTCATCGGTGTACTCATCGAGCAGGGTGTCTACGACCTATGGGAGCCTGCTCCGATCCCCGAGTGGCAGGGTGAGGGAGATCCCCGCCAGGAGATTCGCATTGGGGACATCATGCGGATGTCGAGCGGCATCAGAATCAACGCCCCCGCGGACCCCGACTTCAACGAAGACTTCTACGCCGACCATTATTACCTGTATACGGGAACGGTGAACTCCTACGAGTACGCAGCGACCCGGCCACAGCAGTGGCCACCCAACACCATCGGTCGCTACAGAAACACCGATCCTGTCCTGGCCAGCTATCTCGTCCGTCTCGGTGTCGAAGGAGCCGGAATGGACTACCACTCGTTCCCGCAGCAGCATCTCTTCGACAGGATCGGCGTTCGCGATGGACTGATTGAGACCGACCCGTACGGCAACTTTCTCGGCCAGGGACTGGCCTTCATGCCGGCCAGAGACTGGGCAAGGCTTGGAAACCTTTATCTGCAGGACGGCATCTGGGAGGGTGAGAGAGTTCTTCCGGAGGGGTACGCCGCCTATGCGGCAGAGGTGGCGCCGGCCTGGGATGCGGATGGTCGTCGGATTTACGGAGGAGCGTTCTTCTGGGTGAACGGAGAAGGAGGCCTCGGTATTCCGGACACTGCGTACCGCATGCTCGGCGCAGGAGGTCAGAGTACGACGATTATTCCGACCCACGGGCTCGTCGTGGTGCGACTCGGCAAGTATACCGGTGCGGGCGAGGGTGGTGATGCCCTGGAAGAGGCCTTCCGGCTGTTGATGGAGGCGGTGCCGCCGATTCAGTAACCGGCGCCGGGCGTTGCGTCGCCACCCATGCGGCTTCCGCTCTCGGCTTCGAAGGCGCGATGCCGATCGACGTCCAGCACACGTCAGAGGCCCGCGCCCCCAAGGGGGTGCGGGCCTCACGCGTTGTGCTTGTGGCGCAGATTAGCGCACGCGGATCTCGTACGAGCCGCCGTCGCTCCCGAGCGACGACGCGATCACACGATAGATGCCGCTCGACGGCAGTGTGAACTCGATGCGCGAGTCCAGATTGCCCGCGCTGTCGTCGTCAGTCATGAGTTCGGTGATGCCGGGGCCCATGAGATGCAGGTAGCTGTCGAAGTCTTCGGAGAGCATGTCGAACGTGACCCGCTGTCCAGCATCTCCCCGAAACGCCCATGCCTGGACCGGTCGTCCCTCAATCGTCGGATCCAGTTCGGAGAGCATACCGTAGGAGGATGACCCAAGGCGCAGCGATCGACCGTCAAAAGACAGCTCGGACATCTGGATCGCCCGAGTCACGCTGAGCGAGTACGACCCGCTGGCCCCCGCACTGAGCGCCGCTGCTCCTACCGTGTACGTCCCTGTCTCTGGGAACGTGACAGTGATCTGCGAGTCGAGATCGCCCCCGCTGTCGTCGTCGGTGAGCGCTGCGGCCAACCCCGGTCCGGTCAGATAGAGGTAGGCATCGAAGTCATCCGAGCGGTGTGATACGACCAGGGTCTCACCGGCTGTCCCCTGAAGTTCCCACACCTGGATCGGACGACCGTCCTGGATTGATCGTTCCTCACCCGTCAGGGTTCCGGATATCGGAAAGCCGACGTCGAGCGACCCCTGCGGCGGGACGGCTGTGAGCGCAGAAGTGTCGACCCCACCACAGAAGTTTTCTGCCGCTGCCTGAGGTGAATCGCTCACTCGTAAGCGGTACGGTCCCGCCATGTCGGGGGAAATGGCGCTCGCCACCACGCGGAAGGTTCCAGTCTCGAGGACTGTGAAGTCGATGCGGGCGTGGCAGGCGCCGCCGCTGTCATCGTCACTGAGTGGCGTGCCGAGTCCGGGGCCGACGATGTAGAGGTACGCGTCGAAGTCCCCCGAGATGAGGTCCACGGAGACCGTCTGACCCTGCTGCCCCTCGAACGACCACGCCTCCAGATAGGTACCGCTGGCCGAGGTGTAGTCAGACGCAGAGAGTGCCCCCAACGCCTCCTCACCGAGGCGGATCTCCCGTCCGTCCGTCTCAAGCAGGGTCAGAACGGAGACCCCCTCGTCGTCCCCCAGAAGCTCCCACAGATCTACGGGGATGCACCCGCCCAGGAAGAGCGTGAGTGCGAGCATCGCCCATGTGCAGCGGGCGAGAGAACGGCTGAGAGCGAGCATGTCTGGGCTCCGTGTTTGTCGGCATCGGCTTCGTCGAACAGTACAATGATACCTACTGCATGAGGCGGGCCAGAATTTTGCTAAGGCTCGAAGGGGTCATGCGGTAGTCGTCGGCGCCGAAGTAGATGATGATCTGCCGATGGTCGGACAAAGAATGCGGCATTTCGCGATGCCTGGCGCTGGCGAGTGCGCTCGTCCGATGACTCGAAAGGCACGATCTGCATCGAGTGTGTGTACAAGCTGGTCCTGAGAACGAGCGTCCTCCTGCGTTGTGCGCGAACCGCGGAGCTGGGTAGCTCACATGCCACTGGATGGTCTGGGACGATCCCCCTGCCGACTTGGACGTCGCGACGCGACCGTGATCTGAACGCCCTGAGGACCACTGGTACTTTGGCTCAGTGGATCCCCTGCGTCCTCACGCTTGGCCTGCTTGTGGCGGCTCCGGTGCGCGGGGCTGCGCAGGTGACAGGCCCGAGTTCAACCGAGGCACCCCGGGTGGGGTTGGTCTTGAGCGGAGGAGGCGCGAAGGGCTTTGCGCACGTTGGCGTGATTGAAGCGCTCGAGGAGGCGGGCCTGCGGATCGACGTGGTCGCCGGCACCAGCATGGGGAGCGTGGTCGGAGGACTGTATGCAATCGGTACTTCCACCGACTCGATCAAGGGTCTCATCCGGCGCGCCGACTGGAGCCAAGCGCTCAGCGATGACATTGATCGGGAGTTACGCTTTTTGCACGAGCGGCGGCTGGACGAGCGAACCGTAGTGACGCTCCCCATCCAGGACGGTCGGGTGGGTCTCCCGGTGGGTGTCGCCGCGGGCTCGAATATTCTGCGCCTGGCCGAACTGTCGACCTGGCCGTTCGCGACGGTGCATTCGTTTGACGATCTGCCCCGGCCATTCGTGGCGGTGGCAACCGATATCGAGACCGGTGAAGCGGTCGTTCTGCGGAAAGGCACGCTGTCTGAAGCGATGCGGGCGAGCGCTGGGCTTCCGGGTGCACTCGAACCCTTCGAGATCGACGGCCGGTTACTCGTGGACGGCGCCGTCGTGCGAAATCTCCCTGCCGAGGATGCGCAAGCACTTGGCGCCGACATACTCGTCTGTAGCGATGTCTCGGATGAGCCGGCGGGACGCGAGGAACTCGGCTCGCTGCTCGACGTTCTCGATCAGGTGATGTCCTTTTCCATCGAAGAAAAGACCGCCGAACAGAGGCGGCTGTGCGACGTTCTGATTCGCCCCGAGCTGGACGGCCTCTCGACGTTGGACTTCGAGCGATTTGAAGACTGGTTCATACGGGGTGAGGAAGCTGTGCGAGCTCACCGCGATGCCATTGTGGAGATCGCTGGCCTCCAGAGCGGCGTGACGGCCAACCGCTGGCCGATTGGCCAGGCCGACTCTGTTGCGATCGCATCGATTGCGGTGCAGGGCGTCGAACGGGAGCGCAGCAAGGCGGTTGTGCTTGCTCAGCTGGGACTACAACCCGGGGATTACGTTGATGCCGCCGATCTGGAGGACCGTCTTCGAAACCTGGACACGACCGATCTGTTCGGGCTTGTTCGCTATCGACTGGATGAGGTGCCGGGAGGTGTCCGTCTCACGTTGACCGTTGAGGAGGGACCAAGAAATCAGGCTGGCCTGGGCCTTCGGTACGATGACGAGGGCCGGGCAGCGCTTCTTTTTACGGCCACGCTGCATAACCTCGTTCGCTACGGATCGGTTACACGGTTTGATCTGAGGGTCGGTGCCGAGACTCAGGCTCGGATTTCCTACTTGCGACGACGCGAGGTTACAGGACGTCTCGAGGGTGGCACGTCTCTGGGGTGGAGTCAGGGGGAACTTCGGTTAGCGGGACCGAGGCGACCGCGCTCGGGCATCGAGGTGAGCAGCGTGTCGGCCACGTTTGGCCTTGGGCTGGGGCGGACTACGTTCCTCGGCGCAGAGGCGCTGGGCGAATGGACGGTCCTCGCGGAGCAAGGGTACCCCGACGTTATGCTCGGCTCGCTTTCTGCGGTCCTGGATCACGAGTCCCTCGATCGGATCGATGTGCCGACCCGAGGGGCTGACGTCCGTGCGCGTTGGGAATTCGGCATATCGGACCTGACGCCCGGGGAGGCGTTTTCACACTTCTCCTCGTCTGCTCGCCTGTACATACCGCTTCATGAATGGGTCACTGCGGACATCGGCTTTTTTGCCGGCTCTGGTCGCGGGTTGGATCTGCCTCTTCACCGTGGCTTTCTGGTCGGTGGCGCGCACCCGTCGGCCATATTCGCCAATACCACCCAACCGCTCTTCCACGGTGTGCCCACGCAGGAACTCGCGGGAAGTACCGCTCAGATCGGTCGTGCTGGCCTACGTGTCGACCTGACGGCAGGGTTGAACGTCCGCTGGGGTGTGGATGTCGGTGCTGTGAGAGACGATTGGCAGTTCCCCATCGAGGATCCCCTCTGGGCGTGGGCCCTGACCCTTGGAGCGAACACGATTGTGGGTCCGGTCAGGGTGGAGTGGGGCAGTGCGAACGGATTTGAAGATCGATTCACAATCAGTGTCGGACGGCGGTTTTGACGGCTGTCCGCCGCAGCTCACGCCCGACCTGTTATCGTCTGGATATGGAACGGACCATTATTGTCGCGCCTGTCCACAGGCTTGGTTGATCGCGTGACCTGGTGCACATGGCAACACGGGACAGAGGGGTGGAAGTGAGGAAGTCGGTTCTGGTTGTTTTGGCGCTGGCAGCATTTTGTTCGCCTCGGCAGATCGTCGCTCAGATCGTCTCACCCGCGGCGGTCGCGAGCCGTATTCAGAACGCTCCCGAGATCGACGGCGTACTGGACGAAGCGTTCTGGCAAACGATCCCCGTCATCTCCGATTTCGTGCAGCGCGAACCTGTGGACGGAGCGCTGCCCTCCGAGCGAACTGAAGTGCGAATCGCCTACGATGAGGGCCATCTGTACTTCGGATTCGTTCTCTATGACTCGCAACCGGAGCTGATCCGGCGAAGCATCCTGCATCGCGAGGGGCGGATTGATCAGGACGACCATATCTGGATCGGCCTCGACACGTACAACGACGATCGCAACGGGTACATCTTCGAGCTGAACTCATTCGGCACGCAGGGCGATGCCTTGTTCAATGACGAGTCGATGACGCTCGACGACTGGAACTGGGAGGGTGTCTACGAGAGCGAAGCGCGAATTACCAGCGAGGGGTGGACGCTCGAGGTCGCCATTCCGTTCACGACGATCCGCTTTTCGGACGTCGAGGCTCCGGAGATGGGGATCGCGATCCGGCGCGCGATCCGGCGGAAGAACGAAGAGGTCTACTGGCCGCATATTCCGCAGGAGTACCGCAGCGGCTTCATGACCGTATCGCAGTACGCAACGCTCAGCGGCCTGGAGGACCTGCGTCGGGGCCGCTACATGGAGGTCAAACCCTTCGGTATCGCCGGTATCCAGAAGAGGGCGGGGGAAGAGAGCGATGTGCTCGACGATCTCGGTGTCGATTTCAAGTACGCGCTCACTTCCAATCTGGCCCTCGATCTCACCTACAACACCGACTTTGCCCAGGTCGAGGCTGACAACGTCCAGATCAACCTGACTCGTTTCTCGCTCTTCTTCCCCGAGAAGCGGGAGTTCTTTCTCGAGCGGGCGGGCCTCTTCTCCTTCGGTAAGGCGCGAGACACTGAGGTCTTTTTCAGTCGGCGGGTGGGGCGGACGAATGACATCATTGGTGGAGGTCGGCTGACCGGTCAGGTGGGTCCGCTCTCCATCGGGGTGCTCAGCCTCCAGACAGACGACCTGAGTGACGGACCGAACGTCGTGACACCCGGCGCGAACAATTCGGTGCTACGCCTTCGGGCCGATGTCATGCCTCGAACCACGCTGGGTGGGATTTTCACCAGCCTTCAAAACGGAGACGGTCACAATCGCGTTGTCGGGGTCGACACTCAGGTACGGTTTTGGAACAGCAGCAGCCTCGATGCCTGGTGGGCCAATGCGCGCGATTCCGATGCGGGCAACTCGAATGCCGGCGCCGTGGAACTGAAGCTTCAGCCGGAGCGCTGGTACTCCGTGACCGGGAACCTTCAGAGTGTCGACGAGAACTTCGACC
>JAKMDG010000344.1 GCA_022428035.1 Longimicrobiales bacterium | reverse complement strand
GCGCCGGCCGGCCCAGCGCGCGCGGAGCCGTCAGCTGCGCAGCGGCCGGGCTGGCGAGGGCGGCCGCGAGGGCCAGCTTCAGGGAGAGCGTTTGCGAGCAGAGTGCCAAGTCCAGGAGTCCTCGGCTGAAGCGTCCCTCCGCTGGAGAAGACCGGCAACCTCGATCGCGAGCCGTTCGGGGGAATGGAGCGTTGCGAGATCCGATCGATCCCCCGTGAGGCACGAGCGTCGCGGAGGGAGACCGCTCCGCGGCTCTCCGAGCGCCGGCGCCCCTCCGATCGACGGGTGTCGCTCCGCGAGGTCGAGCGGGTCGGCGCGCGAGCCTCACCCTCGAGCTCGCGGGGTGTGCGGTCGGTTCCTTCGGGGCCACTGCGGGGCGGAACGAAGGAGAGTGCGCTCGATGCCTCTTTTCAGCTCACGTCGTGTTCGAGTTGCGCCATGTCTCAGCACGGCCCGCTCGGGGATCCAGTCCGGTGTGAGGTCTGCTCCGGAGTGCCGTGGGGCTGCTCCGGATGCGAGGGAGTGTTCCCATCCGGGCTGACGAGTCCGCATGTGGGCCAGGGGGTCTCGGAGCGACGCACCGGGCGCGGACCGTCCGTCAGGGGGAATGCGAACTCGCCTCAATTGCCGGCCGAGGCTCTTCCGACCAAGCCCGCTGGAACGCTTCAGAGTCTGCAACCAATCCCGCGTGGGTCGGCCCCCCTGTTGACATGCAAGTTCGGAACCACATCACCATCCTGGTCACCCCCTCGATCCTGGCCCTCGGTCTGGCCGGTTCGGGGTGTGGGTTCGGTGGCCTCGAGCCTCCCGCAGGACCCCCGGCCGGGTCGTCGACGCTTCCGTCCCAGCTGGCGAACACCAACGTCGAGTGGTCCTTCGATCTCAGCCCGTACGAACAGGGGCAGCTCGGCTCGAATCCGACCTGGAGCGTGGTGTCAGGTGGAGGCCAGATCCAGGGCTCCAACTACGTGAACACCTTCGATTCGTCGGGCTCGTACTCGGTTCGCGTTCGCGCCAACTACCCCGTCGGGGACCACGCGGACGCCGACTTCGAGATCCTCGTCCAGTCCGACGTGATGGCTGTCGTGCAGTGCGGCAACGACCTGTGCCTCTACGACGGGGACACGGGCGGACTGATTCCACTGGCCACGGGCGGGGCATCGCCCCTGAATTTCCGGGCTCAGCTCCCCAACGGCTGGTTCGTGTACGAACGTCTGGGCGGGTCCTCGATCGATCTGTTCGTGTACGACATGGTCACGTCCTACGAGGTCGGCCCTTCGCCGAGCCTGAATTCGGTGTACGCCGCGCACACGCCCTCCAGCGTGCTGCTCTTCGAGCAGGGCTCTGGCTGGGAGACGGGCCTCTACGCCTGGGACCCGAAGGGCCAGCAGACGAACACCGTCGCCTGGCGCGGGGGGATGCACAACCGCAATCCCGTGGTCAGTGACTCCGAGGTGGTCTACTTCGAGTACGGCAACAACGGACAGCCGGACCTCTACTTCTGGACCTACGGGGATCCGTACCCCACGACGGGCTTCAGCAGCGATCACCCGGAGGTGATCCACACGGTCGTCCCCAACGGCGGGGTCGTCTTCTCGACGAACGATCCGGGCACCCTGGAAGCCGACCTGCGCTATTACCGGATGCACAACGGCTGGTCCACCGTGGGTGGCGATCTCCGGGCGAACGTTCAGGCGCTCGACATGACCTATCAGGGTCAGCTCTCCGGCGGCCACGTGGTGTTCAGCACAGGCGACTCCTTCAGCGATCAGGATCTGTGGCTGTGGAATCCCTTCGGCCAGAACACCGCCGCCATCGCCGAGGGGCCGAGCGTGGAGCGCTTCGAGGGCCTGACGCCTGATGACAGGGTCCTCTACTCGATCGAGACGGCGCCCGGGAACGGCGACCTCAAGCTCTATCACCACACGTCCGGGGCCAACGACAGCGTCGCCTCGAGCCCCGACAACGAGCTGTTCGAGGCCTTCCTCCCGAACTCCGACGTCATCTTCGCGGTCGAGACGGCCGCGGGGCGGCAGTTGAAGCGCTACAGCGTCGTGACGGGCCTCGTCGACGTGATCGCGGCGGCTTCGGGGGAGGACTTCCAGCTGACCGAAGTGCTCTCCAACGGCATGGTGGTCTACACCCAGACCGGGGCTTCGCCGGGGATGCACGTCTGGAACCCGCTCAGCCGCGCCTCGGTGCCCGTGGCTGGAGCCGGAAGCACCTTCGAGGCCGACGCCGGTCACGGAGACTTCATCCTCTCGTTGGCCTCGGGCCTCCAGAGCGATCTGGCCCTGTGGGACGCCAGCATGTCTCAGCTGGTGATGATCACGCAGACCGGTGAACACGAGGAGTTCGGGTGCGTCTTCGACGACGGGACCGTGCTCTTCTCGCGCGTCATGCCGCCCGGTGTCACCACGGACCTGTTCAGGTGGAACCAGGCGACCAGGCAAGAGGTGCGGATGACGGCCGGTACGGTCAACCACTCGGTGGTGACCGTCATCCACGGGGCTCTCTGAGGC
>JAKMDG010000259.1 GCA_022428035.1 Longimicrobiales bacterium | reverse complement strand
GCATTACTGGGCCCCTCCATCGGCATCAGGTGCAGGCGCGGGGGCCGGAGCCTCAGCGCTGCGCGTACCAGCCTGGACCTGGAGTTGGCGGACGTAATTCACGATGTGCCAGCGATCGAAGTGAGTGATCCGACCACCATATTCGGGCATGAGCCCCCGACCCACGCGGATCATCGCATAGAGGTAGGGATCGGAATACGTAGCGACCTGTGTGCCGGACAGGTTGTACGCCGGCAGCAACGGATGCTTGTCGGCGATGTAGGCATTGGCCCCCACCCCGTCCTCTCCGTGGCACACGACACAGAAGCGCAGGTAGAGCTCTTCACCTCGCTCCAGCGACGCAGCGCTGCTCGGGTCGGTCGGGTTCACGAGACCCTGGATGACGGGGCCGCCTACGCCCGGTACACCGAGGTCGAACTGCGTGAAGTACGGGATGGCCACACCCTCGGGCTGACCGAGGTTCACGACGCCATCGGCGCTCGGGAAGTTACCCGCCGCGAACGCGACCGAACCTTCGGCGGGCGCCATGGGATGCTCGTACGGATCGAACGAGCGCGAATCGCGCATTGAGCGACCGAACACGGAGACCATCGCGTCATCGAGCGGCTTGCAGCCCACGAGGGTCATCAGGGCGAGCGCCGCGAAGATGGGCTTCACGACGAAGGTGCGCTTACGCATCGGCTGCACCCTCCCGTAGCTCGATCGGCTCCTCAGCATTCATGATCTTTCTTGCTTCCTCGAGACGTTTCGAATCTGCCTCGACATAGACGCCGTATCGTCCGGCGGTGAATTCAGGATCATAGACCACGGCCGGCTTCACGTTCGGAAGCTTGCTCAGAATGAACAGGCCGATGACGGTCGAGAGCGCACCGAAGAGAACCGACATCTCGAAGACGATCGGTATGAAGGCCGGGATCGAGATGATCGGCTTGCCTCCGACCACCAGCGGCCACTCGACCGAGGTCCAGCTGGTGAACGCAAATGCCGTCGCGGTGCCGGTCAGTGCACCGACCAGCGTCCAGACGCGGACAGGGCTCTCACCGTAGCCGAGCGCGTGCTCGATATGGTGCTCGGGGTATGGCGCGTATGCCTTGATGTCGTCGAAGCCCGCCTTCTTGAGATTCTCGATCGCATCGACTGTCGAGTCGAGGTACTCGTACGAGGCGAGGATGCCCTGCGCGCTCATCAGTGCGCCTCCTGGGCTTCAGGTGATTTCTTCTTCCGCATCGGCGGAGGCAGGACCTCCTTGAGTTCTTGAATCGCGATCGGCGGCAGAAGTCGGGTGAACAGCAGGAACCAGAACCCGAACCAGAAGAAGCTACCTGCCATGATCGCCATCTCCGTCACGGACGGACGGTAGATACCCCAGGCGAAGGGCTCGTACTCGTTGTGCAGCGAGGTCACCACGATCACGTACCGCTCGAACCACATCCCGATGTTCACGAAGATCGAGATGACGAAGAGCGCCGGAATCGAGTGCCGGACCCGCTTGAACCAGAGCATGACCGGTACGAAGCCGTTACAAACCAGCATCGTCCACGTGGCCCACCAGTACGTACCGAAGAGTCGGTTCCAGAAGGCGTGACGCTCGGGATCCTCACCGGAGTACCAGGCGAGGAAGAACTCGGAGAGGTAGGCGTAGAAGACGATCATCGACGTGAAGAGGCAGAGCTTCGCCATCGCGTCGAAGTGCTTGACCGTGAGATAGGCCTCGAGACCGAAAATCTTCCGCAGCGGGACGGTGAGTGTGATCACCATCGCCACACCGGAGAAGATGGCGCCGGCCACGAAGTAGGGCGCGAAGATCGTGGCGTGCCAGCCCGGCACGATCGACATCGCGAAGTCCCATGAAACGACGGAGTGCACTGAGAGCACCAGCGGTGTCGCCAGCGCGGCGAGGAAGATGTAGGCCTTCCCGAAGTGGTGCCACTGCTGATCCGTCCCCTGCCAGCCAAGCGAAATCACGCTGTAGAGCTTACGACGCAAACCGGTCGCGCGGTCGCGTGCCGCGGCCACATCGGGGATGGTGCCGAGATAGAAGAAGACCGCGGAGACGGTGAAATAGGTCGTGACCGCAAAGACATCCCAGACCAGAGGCGACTTGAAGTTCGGCCAGAGGAAGCGGGAGTTCGGGTACGGGATCAGCCAGTATGCGTGCCAGACACGCCCTACGTGGATCAGCGGGAAGAGACCCGCTGTCATGACGGCAAAGACAGTCATCGCCTCCGCAGCGCGATAGATCGACTGCCGCCACGGGGCCCGGAAGAGGAAGAGAATCGCAGAGATCAGCGTACCGGAGTGCGCGATACCGACCCAGAAGACGAAGGTCGTGATGTACACGCCCCAGCCCACCGGCGACATGAGGCCACTGACCCCGATCCCTTTGTAGATCTGCCAGAACCAGGCGGTAAGAAACATCCCGACACCGGCCACACACAGTCCGAAGAGCATCCACCAGCCCTTACCTGGGACGGTGAGCATCTTGAGGACGTCGCGGTTGACGTCATCGAGACGGGTTACGTCCGGGTGGGTCAGCGCACCACGTTCAGTCGATCCGACGGCCATGATCAGTGTCCTCCCGAGACTTCGTGGAAGGTGACCTTCTTCAAGTAGTGCACGGCTGGCTGCGTATTGATGAGTTCATCGAGCACCTTGTAGGTCCGCTCGTTGTCCACGATCTGGGAGACCCGTGCCTCCGGATCTCGGAGGTTACCGAAGACGATCGCCTCCGCGGGGCAGCTCTGCTGACATGCCGGCACGATCTCACCGTCCCGAACGTCGCGACCCTCTTCGAGTGCTGCGCGGTTCTCGGCGTCCTTGATGCGCTGCATGCAGAAGGAGCACTTCTCCATGATGCCGTTCGTGCGCACGGTCACATCCGGGTTCCACTGCCAGTTCATCGGCTCCGGGACGTTTTCGTCCGTGTACCGGTACCAGTTGTAGACCCGAACCTTATACGGGCAGTTGTTCGCGCAATAACGCGTACCCACGCAGCGGTTGTAGATCTGCGCGTTGACACCCTCCGGCGTGTGGTACGTCGCGTAGACCGGGCAAACCGGCTCACACGGCGCGTTACCACAGTGCTGACAGAGCATCGGCAGGAAGCGCACGTCCAGATGGCTGGCGTGGGTCGCGTCGACATTCTCGTAGTAACGCTCGATGCGTATCCACGTCATGTCGCGTCCCATGACGACCTGGTCTTCACCGACCCACGGAACGTTGTTCTCCGAGTGGCAGGCGACGACGCAGGCGCTGCAGCCCGTGCACTTGTCGAGGTCGATCGCCATACCCCAGCGAGGGCCTTCATGCGCAGTCGCGTAGAGGCCATGATCCGCGCCCGGAAGCGGGTACGCGGTTGCCGCGCCCTCATCAGCCGGAACCGGCTGGACGCCACCGAAGCCCTGGAGCTCCATGAGCTCCTCATGGTGCGCGCCCTCGTCTGCGTGATCGTCCTCGGCGTGGCCGAGATCCATGAAGGCGACAGCGGGAGCGATCGGGCGGTCGCGCTGATCGCTCGACCCCTCGATCGTCGCCATACGTCGACGCTCTCCGGTCGGCGTGACCGAGACCGTGGTCGCCGCCGTGACGAATGCGCCGGACGGCTGCTCGGTGGTAGCCGGAAGTAGATCCATCGCGTTGACACCTGCGCCGGTGGCCCAGCGACCCATGTCCGTGTGCCCACCGCCCATGGCGAGCGCCACTGAATCCTCCCGGATGCCGGGGTAGACCCAGACCGGGACATCCACCGAGCCGTGACCGGATGTCACCGTAACGATGTCACCCTCACGGATACCGCGGGCCTCGGCGGTCACCGGGTTCATCTCCAGCCACGAATGCCAGGTGATCTTCGAGACGGGATCAGGCAGCTCCAGCATCCACGGTGAATTCGAGTATTCACCGCCCCTGAAGCGCGGAGACGGATGCACCAGCAGCGTCAGATCCCCGCCCCCATCGAACGACGGCGCATCGAACGTCAATGCCTGGTCCAGAGTACGGAGCTGGGGCGCGGCGGCGTCCATGCCGCGGCCACCCATGCCCATGCCGCCGCCCATACCCATGCCGCCGCCCATCATGCCGAACATGCCGGTGCGGAGATGTTCTCTCCACATCTGCTCGAACCCGGTGGGGTCGTCGGCGTGCATCGCCTGATGGGGTGCCCTCAGGTACTCGTAAAACGTCGCAGACCCGAGATCCTGACCCAGATGGGTCGCAACCGCGAGCAGCGCGTCACCCGCCTGTTTCGAATCGAAGTGCGGCACGGCCTGCATGACAGGCTGCTGAACCGTGTGCACCCCGGCGCGCGGCATGGCGTCGCCCCATGATTCCAGGAAATGACGGTCCGGCATGATG
>JAKMDG010000247.1 GCA_022428035.1 Longimicrobiales bacterium | reverse complement strand
CGCTGGGGGACCCGAGAAACTGCTCCGGGAAGAGGTACCCACGACTCTTCGGATGGTGGAAGCCCAGCATTCGTCGCGTGTCGTTCATCGGTGACCGACCGAAGCTTCCGCGCCCAAATCCCCCGTTCCCCCCCGGCTGGCCAACAATACCGGTCGGCTCGTGCGTGCGGCCGTATCCTGTATTTCGGCCGTATCGGATCAGGGTCTCTTCGAGGTCCTCTGACCACTCCATACCGATCGGATCCCACGCCTCGCGGCGATTCATTGCAACGACCCAGCGCGCGAAATGATCCGTCAGCCTGTCATTGCCGTCATAAATGAAGAGCGGGTCCGACAGCCGCCAGTACAACTCGAAGCGCTCCTTGAGCTCTTCGTCAGATGCGTCCTCGAATGGCTCACGAGCATCGCTCGAGACGACGTATCGTGGAGTGAGCCATACCCGTCGCTCGTCCGCCGGCATGGCGTCGAGAGCCTCGCGGAAGGCTGACTCCGCGTCGAGATAGTCGTTGTCGACCTGGAGGGCGTATCCCCGCAGGGCGTGGCACCACCAGGTCTCGTCGATGCCGCATGCAGCTGCAAGACCGGCGGCCCGCGCCTCGTTTCCACTCTCTACGGCATAATGGACGAGCTGACCGAGGATCCAACGGTGGGGGGCCACCTCGAAGCCCGACGTCAGATCGCGAACCAGCTCCTCGCGAGCTCGCGTCACCTCTCTCAGCTCGGCTGGGTAATCGGCTTCGTCTTCGCCGCCGAACCAGATACACATGCGACCGATCCGTTCGTCGCAGCTTCCTTCCACCGGACCACCACGCAGAATCGGAGTCTTCGACTCACGGAACTGCTCGAACTCCATCTGAGCAGCCTTCAGCTGGGTGAGCACGTCGTCGGGCGACTGTGCCGCTGAGGCCACCGGAAACATCAGCCCGTTCCCTGCGATGGCGGTCGCCGTGACCAACGCCGACCAGGCGCCCGAACACGGAAGTCGATCGACGAGGCAGCGGCGCGTTGGGACTTTCCCAGGCACGGTCAACTCCGTTTGCAGTGAGACGGGCGCGAACTTCTACCCGTGAGACGCACCATGGTCCGCGTCACGCACAGGGTCATCGGCTGGTGCGGACCGGCTGGCGTCTGCTCCCTGTGGAAGACAAGGATCTGCAGGCCCGGTTCCTGACAAGACTCCTCGCCGCATGTGCGGCTCCGGCGCAACTGCGTGCGGCGGTGGGGACAGATGGCCTACGAGAGCCGGATCGGCATCGTCCGGATCCGTTCACCGGTGAGTGCGAAGAGGGCGTTTGTGACGGCGGGGGCGATCGGGGGAGTTCCTGGCTCCCCCACGCCGCCAGGCGCGTCACCGCTGGGCACGAGCACTACCTCGATCTCAGGCATCTGGCTGATTCGAAGCATCTGGTAGTCCGTGAAGTTTCCCTGGACTGCACGTCCGCCCTGAATGTTGATCTCTCCGTACAGAGCAGCCGTCAAACCAAAGACGATCCCGCTCTCCATCTGCGCTCGGACGATGCGTGGATTCAGGACTACCCCGCAGTCGATCGCACACCAGACCCTGTGCACGCGAGGCATTCCGTTGTCTACGGATACCTCCGCGACCTGGGCCACGTACGATCCAAAAGATTCCACGACGGCGATCCCACGCGCGCGCCCTGCGGGCACGGGTGAACTCCAGCCGGCAGCTTCTGCCGCGGCGTTCAATACGGCGATGTGCCTCGGATGCTCAGCCAGCAGCTCGCGTCGGTATTCGTAGGGGTCGTGCCCACCCGCGTGAGCGAGTTCGTCGATGAACGACTCCACGACAAAGCCAGTGTGCGTATGTCCGACCGCACGCCAGAAACCGACGGGAATGGGGAGGTCCACACGTGTATACGTCACATGCACATTGGGCACACGGTACGGCTGGCTTGACGCGCCCTCTGTCGACGTTGGATCCCGCTTCCCGGCGAATCGTGACGCCGGACCGGGCAGCCACGGCGGCACGAGCCGCTCCAGGATCGACTGGGAGGACATCCTGTGCTCCCACGCCTCCGGCAGTCCGTCACGGTCGAGCGTGGCCCGGAATTCGTGCCACGAGGCGGGCCGGTAGAGGTCGTGGCGCATGTCGTCCTCCCTGGACCAGATGACTCTGACCGGGCCCTCGATCTGACCAGCCAGCTCGGCCGCTTCCTGAACGAAGTCGTGTTCGGAGCGGCGGCCGAAACCACCGCCGATGAACGTGACGTTGAGTTCGGTGTCTTCGACCGGTACGCCCGCAGCCTCTGCGGCGACCTGACGCGCGCCACCTCCAATGATGGCGGGGCCGTTCGCGAACTGCGTCGGAGCCCAGACGGTGCACTGCCCGTCGCGCACCCAGGCCGTACAGTTCATCGGCTCCATGGTCGCGTGCGCGAGGTAGGGGAGCCGGTATGTCGCCGCGATCGACTCTGAGGCCGCGTCCAGGGTCGCGCTGGCGTCTCCTTTCTCCGTGACGCTCCGACCGGACTGCTGCGCCGCTTCCCTCAGCGTCTGGTAGATCTCCGCGTCGTTCAAGGAGGCGCCGTCTCCCTCATCCCACTCGACGACGAGGGCGTCTCGGCCCGCGTTGGCCTCCACGTAGCCTCGAGCCACCACCGCGACTCCGCTCCGGATTTCGATGACCTCATCTACACCGGACATAGCCAGAGCGGCTGCAGGATCGAACGAACGCAGGCGGCCGCCGAATACGGGCGAACGGACCACGACCGCGACGCGGGCGTCTGACGGCCCCGAGTCGATTCCGAACAAGGCCTGACCCGTGCTCTTCGCCTCGACGTCCAGGCGTGGCAGAGACTGACCGATCAGCCGGAACTCCGACACGTCTTTGACCGCAACATCTTCCGGAGCCTCGAGCCCCGCCGCATCAGTGGCGAGCTCCGCGTACGTCAGTTCGGACCCATTCGGGGCGATCACACGTCCGTCGCGAGTTTCGAGCTCGTCGGCCGGGAGCCCCCAGCGCCGTGCGGCGGCCTCGCGCAGCATCCAGCGCGCGGTCGCACCGGCCCGCCGCAGTGGCCCCCATGATTCCACGACGGCTGTGCTGCCGCCTGTGACCATCATCCCGTAGGCGTCGTGTGCCTGAGCGAACTCGAAGGTCACGTCCTCCCATCCGACGTCCAGTTCTTCGGCGATCAGCTGCGGGAGTGCGGTCGACACACCCTGACCCATCTCCGCCTTGTGAACGAGGATGGTGATCGACCCGTCGTCATCGATACGCAGAAACGCGTTGGGTACGAAGGCGGCCTCACTGGCGGGCAAGCCAGGGTCGCGAGTGGCGCGCCATGCGATGCCCAGAGTGAGGCCGGCGCCTGCGACGACCCCGATCTTGATGAAGGTCCGTCGGGAGACGCCGTCGGTCTTTTCTGCGGTGACCTCGGCAGTCGAACTCGCCTCCCTCGTGGGGCCGCTCATCGGTCGACGCCTCCACCTGCAGATGCGTCGTCGGTCATGACCCTGCCGGCTTCCATCTCGGCCGCATGGTGGATCGCTCGTCGGATCGCGTTGTAGGCACCGCACCGACAAATATTGCCCGACATGAACTGGTCGATCTCCTCATCCGTCGGCGTGGGCCTGGCCGCGAGAAGCGCGATGGCCGACATGATCTGACCCGACTGACAGTACCCGCACTGCGGCACTTGCTCTGCGATCCACGCCTGCTGGACAGGGCTCCCGCCCTCCGCGGTGACGCCTTCGATCGTCGTGACTTCAGCACCTTGTGCCGCCGCGACGGGCGTCTGACAGGACCGGACAGGCTGACCGTTCAGGTGGACCGTGCATGCACCGCACTGTCCGATACCGCAGCCGAACTTGGTCCCGGTGAGTGCGAAGTGCTCTCGAAGAACCCACAGCAGAGGATGAGCGTCAGGAACGTCGACCTCTCGACGCTCACCGTTGAGTGAAAAGGTCACCATGCGATCTGCCTCAGGCTGCAGAGGGCCATCATAGCGTCGGCCGAAGAACAGAAAGAGCTACCCCTGCAGGCACAGCATCGTGCCGCGGTGGTCAACCCGAGGGTCCGAACACCACCTCGTGGCGCTGTGCGACACGGGGCCAGAGGTGTCGGACTTCGGCGTCCAGCTGGAATGTGTCGTGGACCTCCCGCTGGAGCTCGTCCGCGTCGCTCAGTACCCACTCGCGCTTGCCATCGAGGGTCACCGTACGCCGGACCCGACCCCTGAGTACCTCGATCGTATGCGGTGTGAACCTCTGGCAGATGAGGGTCTGTACGAAGCCGGAGTCCTCCGCCGTCTGCAACCAGGTGCACAGCTCTTCGAGCTGCGACTCTTCGGCACGTTCGTAGCGGAAGTCGAAGTCTGCCGCCCCGCCATGCGCATGGTTGTGCAGGCGCCAGTGCTCGTCGTC
>JAKMDG010000241.1 GCA_022428035.1 Longimicrobiales bacterium | reverse complement strand
CTCGTGGTCGGAGGAATCGTGATCATGAACATCATGCTCGTCTCGGTCATGGAGCGGACCCGAGAGATCGGTGTGCGGAAGGCGCTCGGCGCCCGACGTCGTGACATCCTCACTCAGGTGTTGATCGAGTCGGCAACGCTCTCCACCGTCGGAGCAGCATTCGGCGTGGGGGCGGGACTAGGAATCGCAAAAGCGGTCGCAGCGGTGTCCGTGATCCCGGCTGCCGTGGCGCCACGTTGGATTGCGCTCGGAGTGCTGCTCGGACTCACCGTGGGGGTCATTGCAGGCGTCTACCCCGCCTCGCAGGCGTCGAAGCTCGACCCCGTTGATGCGCTGAGGTACGAATGACCGAAATATCGCGTGACCGCCCCACACCGTCGGTGACCCGCCCCCGGCAACGAGCCTCGGGTTTACACGCCCTGTATGAGGGCTTCCTGATCGCCTGGGACGCCATGCAGGCCAACTTCCTGCGCTCCCTGCTCACTGTCCTCGGTGTGGCCGTGGGTGTGTCCGTCGTGGTGGCCATTGGTGCGTTGATGACGGGTCTTCGATCGAGCGTGATGGAGGCATTCGAAGCTGCAGGGCCTGACAATTTCGTGGTCACCCGTTTCGACTTCACAGCAATCACGATCGGGAACGACGGAGAACGCCCGCCATGGTGGGGAAAGCCGGTCATTGAGCCGGAAGAGGCGCGCCGTATCGAGGCACTGGCCTCGGTGTCGGACGCCCTCTACGACCTATCGAACTTCCAGGTCGACATGGAGTTCGAGGGCGAACAGATGGAGAACGTCTTTTCCAACGGGTCCTCAGCCGGATGGTCCGCGTATCAGGCGGGCGACTTCGCCGTCGGTCGTGATTTCACGCCCGCTGAGGTCCAGCAGAATCGTGCGGTGGTGATCCTGTCCACGGGGCTGACCGAACAGCTGTTCGGTCAGAGGGACCCGATCGGGCGACGGGTGCGTGTCGCCAATCGATTCCGCGGCACGCAGGAGTCATTCACGGTCATCGGTGTGTACGAACCGGCAACGAACGTCTTTTCTACCGCGTTCCAGAACTGGGCGATCTTTCCCTGGACCGCATCCATTCGCCGGCTCAGGCAGAGCAAATTCCAGGCACAGATCCTGGTCGTACCGACAGAGGGAGTTCCCGTCGAGCGGGTAAAGGACGACGTGATCGCCTCCATGCGAAGTATGCGGGGCCTCGGTCCTCGAGCAGACAATGACTTCTTTGTCACCTCGTCACAGCAAATTGCAGACCTCTTCAACCAGCTCACCGGCGTCTTCTTCCTCGTGATCCTTCTCCTGGCATCAGCCGGACTTCTTGTCGGCGGTGTCGGCGTGATCGGGATCATGCTGATCTCGGTCACCGAGCGAACACGAGAGATCGGGGTGCGAAAGGCCATCGGAGCGACCCGTCGAGAGATCCTCTGGCAATTTCTGGTCGAGGCCTCGCTGTTGACCTGCGCAGGAGCGGGATTAGGACTCCTCATTGGTTGGGGTATGGCGGAGACGGTCGCCACCTTTACGCCTCTGCCGGCTGAGATTCCGAGCTGGGCCGTGGCGGCAGCCTTGGGCATGGCCGCCCTGACCGGTATGCTCTTCGGACTCCTTCCTGCGTACCGGGCCAGCCGACTTGAACCGGTCGACGCCCTCAGATTCGAATAGCCTATGGCCGACCTGGACGCGCCGCTCGATCTCCTCGCGATCATGGCGCACCCCGATGATGCCGAGTTGCTCTGCGGTGGCGCTCTCATCAAGAGTGCATCGCGAGGTAAACTGGTAGGCATCATCGATCTCACCGCTGGTGAGATGGGGAGCGCCGGCTCCGCAGAGATCCGAGCGCGGGAAGCTGGCCATGCAGGTGCCCAGATGGGCCTCGCCCTGCGCGCGTGCGCGGAGCTGCCCGATTCAGGCCTGCAAAACGACCATGATTCCCGACTGGTCGTCGCTGCACTGATCCGGGCCTTCCGGCCGCGTGTTGTGATTACGCACTGGAAGGAAGGGCGCCATCGCGACCACAGGATCGCCTCGGAGCTCGTCCGCGACGCCTGCTTTCTCGCGGCACTGCGGAAGCTGGAGGTGCCTGGCGCGCCATTCCGACCGCACAAGCTGGTCTACGCCACCGCATTCCGCGAGGATGCCGGCCCACCCGACTTTGTCGTCGATGTCACCGATCAGATGGACCGCAAGCTGGATGCAATCGCGGCCTACCCGTCACAGTTCGACGATGCGACTCAGGCGGGTGAGGTCTATCCGGGCGGAGGCCGCGACCTGATCGCTCAGATCAGGGTGAAGATGGCGCATTACGGCTCTCTGATTCGTGTGCGTTACGGCGAGCCTTACCGAATCGATGAGGCGATGGAGGTCGATGAGATCTCGGAGCTGGGTGTCTCGACGTTCTGACGCTGTCATCGCGTTATGCAGGAGACCTCGAGTAGCAGACGGCGCCATGACGGTTCGTCCGCACCGCGGACCTGCAGCAGGACTGCTGTCGCAACCCCACCGGCCCTCATCCATGGCCACAACCACCAGCATACGTCTGGTGGCAGGTGCCCGATCGGCTCCCCTGTCGACGTGTGAACCCAGACCTCCGGTTCATCCTGAAACGGTGGATCGGCCACCAGTCGAACGACGTCGCCGTCGTGAAGCTGCTCGAGATGGCGGTCGCGCCCTGCGAACACAGTCCCGTGGACCGTAGCCCTGAAACTCGTGGGCTGTCCGACTGGAAACGGTGGGGACGATCGCGGCATGCAGATTCCCCGTGAGGCGCGTGCTGGGCGCTCGGCCGGGCCCGATTAACTTAGAGTCGGCTTCATCCTAGGCAAATCGGCGCTTCATCCATGTCCACCGTCTATCTCGACCACGCCGCGACGACTCCTCTACGGGAGGAGGTGCTCGCCGCTATGGAGCCGTATCTGTCGGCGGCGTTCGGCAATCCGTCGAGTTCACACCGCTGGGGCCAGGAAGCCGCTGCTGCACTCGAAGACGCGCGAGCGAAGCTTGCGAACGCCATCGGAGCCGGCCCCTCCGAGGTCCGTTTCGTTCGGGGCGGGACGGAGTCTGACAACATCGCGTTGATTGGGGGTGCGAGAGCCCTGGTCAGGGCCGATTCCGCTGCGACGCCGGTGGTCCTCGTTTCGGCGATCGAGCACAGCGCAGTGCTTGAGCCGGCGGAATGGCTTCACAAGCGCGCAGAAGCCGAAATGCGCGTAATCCCGGTGGCTGCAGACGGCACCCTCGATCTGCATAGCGTGTCCGCAGATCTTGCCGCGCGCCCATTCCTCGCGTCGGTCATGTGGGCCAACAACGAAACCGGTCTCCTTCTCCCCGTCGACCAGGTCGTTCCCTGGGCGCAGAAGCTAGGCGGGATCGTTCATACGGACGCCTCTCAAGCCCTTGGAAAGGTCAGCATCGATGCAGCCGAAAGCGGTGTGGACCTGCTGACCGCGACAGGTCACAAGCTCGGTGGTCCCCGAGGGTGTGGTATTCTCTACATCCGAGCTGGAGTCGGGGTGGAGCCGCTCATCTTTGGCGGCGGTCAGGAACGATCGCTCCGACCGGGAACGGAAGACGTCGCTGGCGCTGTAGGACTGGCGGAAGCCATCCATCTCGCGGTCGCCGACCTCGGTGTGTCGAGTGCCTGGATGACCGAGATGCGCGATCGTCTTCAGGCCAGGCTCGTGGCTCAGATTCCCGGCCTCCGCGTGAACTGCCAAGACGCGCAGCGAGCCCCACACGTGCTCAGTCTGGGGATCCCCAAGGTCATGGATGGTGCCGCATTTCTCATGGCACTCGACCTCGAGGGTGTGGCCGCGTCCGGTGGATCCGCATGCCACAGCGGAGCGATGGCCGGTAGCCATGTGATCGCCGCGCTGTACGGAGCGGATGACCCGCTCGCGACGGTGCGACTCTCCGTCGGTCGGCGAACCTCGGAGGCCGACGTCGACCGCGGGGCCGATGTAGTGTCCGCCGTCTGGCACCGCCTGCAGAGCGACGCATGAGCCGCGTGCTGGTCGCGATGTCTGGTGGCGTCGACTCATCAGTGGCCGCCGCCATGCTGGTCGAGGAAGGGCACGAGGTCATCGGCGTAACGATGAAGACCTTCTGCTATTCAGAGATTCCGACACACGGCAAGACGTGCTGTGGGCTCGATGGCATCATGGATGCGAAGCGGGTGGCCTCCTCCCTCGGGATCGCGCACTACGTCTTTGACGTCGAAGAAGATTTCACGCGGGACGTCATTGACGACTTCGTGTCTGAATACGCTCAGGGTCGGACTCCGAACCCCTGCGTCCGCTGCAACTCGAACACGAAGTTCCGGGACCTGCTCGCACGTGGCACAGCACTCGGCTGCGACCGCATCGCGACAGGCCACTACGTGCGTATGGCTCATACCGGCGACGAGGCTGCCCTGCTCCGGGGGCTGGATGACGCCAAAGACCAGTCCTACTTCCTGTGGGGGCTCCCCCCCGAGATCCTCCCGCGCCTGCTCTTCCCGTTGGGTGATCTAACCAAAGGCGAGGTCCGTGAACGGGCACGCTCGCTGGAGTTGGCAACCGCCGAGAAGCCCGAGAGTCAGGAGATCTGCTTCGTGCCGACTGGCGATTACAGGGACCTGCTTCGCAAGCGGCTGGGGTCCGTTCACCCCGCCCTCGAGCCGGGCCAGATCGTCCGTTCCGATGGCAGCGTCTTAGGGCAGCATGGGGGCTTCGCAGGCTTTACCGTCGGCCAGCGACGTGGTCTCGGCGGGGGCTTTCCGGAACCCATGTTCGTTCTCGCCGTGCGCCCGGATACGAAAGAGGTCGTGGTCGGTACGCGCGATGAACTGTTCGGTGCCTCGGTGGCCGTGCGGGAGTTGAACTGGCTGACGACCGCACCCTCCCCGGGCGACGAAGTCACCGTTCAGCTTCGGTATCGGGCCCCAGCCGTGTCCGCGACGGTCGTAGACGTCGGGGCCGACTTGAAGCTCGCCCTGGGTGCCGCACAGCCCGCCATCACGCCGGGTCAGTCTGCCGTGGTCTTCGATGGACCACGGGTGCTCGGAGGCGGCCGGATCGCCTAGTGCTTGAGGCCGCTGGCCTCTGCGAACTCCTCCATGGCCTTGCGGTCCTCTTCAGAGAGCTGGTCAGGCACCGTGACCACAACTTCGACGTACTGATCGCCGATCCGCCCGCCCTTCTCGATTCCCTGCGTTCGAATGCGGAACTTGGTGCCGGACTGAGTACCCTCAGGAATGGTCAGAACCACCCGCTTCCCTGAGATCGTGCGCACGCGGACCTTCGAGCCCAAGGTGGCCTGCACGATGTTGATGGGTACGCTGACGTGCACGTCCAGGCCCTCCCGCTTGAAGAACCGGTGAGCTTTGACCTTGTACGTGATGATCAGGTCGCCGGGCGGGCCGCCAGCTCGACCTCGCTCCCCCTGACCGGACAGACGCACCTTGGTGCCCGTCTCCACGCCCGATCGGACATTGAGGGAGATCTTCCTCTGCTGACGCACCGCTCCGCGGCCGGAGCACGACCCGCATGGTGTTCCCGGCAGCTTGCCGCGACCAAAGCATGCAGGACACGGGCGCTTCACCGCAAAGCCGCCCTGACCGAACGAAATGTTGCCCGTACCTTGGCACTCTTCACATCGTTTGACAGAGGTCCCGGGTTTAGCCCCATCCCCACCGCAGGTCGCGCAATCCTCGGTGATCGCGACGTCTACAGAAATCTTGCCGCCCTTCGCTGCGACAAGGAATGGGATCTCTACGACATACTCGACGTGTTCGCCTCTCCTCCGTGGTGATTTCACACGCTGCCCACCGGGGCCAGGAGCAGGACCACCGTCGGGCCCCTTCTTCCCTAGATCGAAGAGTGACGAGAAAAGGTCCGAGATATTCCCGAACCCACCTTGGAAGTCGTCGAAGGAGAAACCCGGATCCGCTCCCGGAGAACCGGGCGGACGGGCGCCGGGGCGCGGACCGAATCCGAACGACCCCAGCT
>JAKMDG010000201.1 GCA_022428035.1 Longimicrobiales bacterium | reverse complement strand
CTCTACTCCGGCGAAGTCACCCACGATTCGTCCGCGCGCATCGAACTCCACCCAGCGGACTCCCTGCCGGCCCTGTAAGGTCGATTCATACTGCCGCTCGATCCCGATCTTCCCGACAATCATCCCGGCATCGTAGATGGAATCCGGAAACGTCGGCATCGCGAGCTCCTCTGCCGTGACCTCGCCTACGTAGCCCGTAAGATGTCCAGCCGCGGCGCCGAGGTTGTACCGACGACGGGGCCGCATGTCGATATACACGCCAGGAAAGGAGGCGCGTCGCTCCTCGAGCGCTGCGACCACCTCGAAGTCCGCGTCCGAGTCGACGATGACCTCGCGCCCGAAGCGACGCAGTCGCGCGATCACCTGCTCGATCCGCTCGTCGGACAGCTCCATATGACCCGCCATGCGGTTCAGCGTCGCACGCACGGAGTCGACCGGTCCGGGAAGAATCGTGATCGAGTATCCCGGCACATTATCCGCAATGATGACGTTATTGCGGTCGTAGATGGTGCCACGAGGTGCCGGGATCGGGAGGATCCGAACCCGATTCGAGTTCGCCCGCAGCAACCAGTCGTCGGACTGAATCACCTGCACACGGAAGAACGCGACGATCAGAATGCCGAGGATGAGGCCTGTGGCGGCATACATGCCATACGCCCGGCGGCGGCGTGCGTGCGCGTGATAGATGTTCACGCTTCACCCCAGGCACCGAGCACCCACGACATCACGAGTGCGATCCCCGCGACGTACACACTCCCGATCGCTCCCTGCAACACGGCTTGCTCCACGAATGGCTGGCGTACCTCGCTACCCATGCCGATCCAATGGACCAGATCCCGAGTCCATTTACCCACGAACACATACGCCGGCAGAAAGTGTCTCGAATCTCCGACGAAAAGATCACGGGTGATCGCCCCACCCACGGCCACAATCGTCATCGCAATGGAGTTCGCTCCGAAGGCGAGCACGCTCATCGCGTCTTCGAGCAGCCCTGTGGATAATCCGAGCACGGACGCCCTGCCGAGCGACGTCTCACGGGCGGCGATCAGGAGTCCGAGGGTCAGGAGATCAGGTGCACCACGCCCGTACGAGAAGCCAATGTGCAGCACGAAATGAACCACAAAGAGCAGCACGACGACGATCCAGAGCAAGACCGTCCGGACGTCGAGCTCGTTCACCGCTCGTTACTCCCCGGTGGAGCCTCACCGACGGTGTCCTGGTCCCAGGCCTGCGAGGCATCGTCCCCGGAGTCCGAAGCGAGCACCAGCACGTGCGTGGCAGCAGCGGGCTCTGCGATCGGGTCCAGGTAGTACGCCTTCCGCCAGGTACCCTCCTCTTCCGCTACGCTCCGCACGGTGCCGATCGGAATGCCACGCGGAAAGATCCCCCCTAGCCCACTCGTGAGCACCGCCTGACCCGAGTCGACGGGCTCGTGAAAGGGGATGCCGTTGAGGACAAGGCGGTCCCCTTCGCGGAACGCTCCCCGACGACTTTCAATCAATCCATAGGCTGAACCATCGGCCAGCATCGCGCTCGGGCGAAAGTCCGGGTGTGTCCAGTCGATCCCCACGGAGTTGCCGGTACGGGTCTCACGGATCACCCCCACCAGCCCGGTCGGCGACACCACCGGTGCGCCGGCCCGAATACCATCGCGTGACCCGACGTTGACCAGGAAGGTGCTTTCCGACCCGGGTGTCCCCGGACGATGTACTGTCGCCGGCCGGTAGGTCGGGCCAGCGCGCTCCTGCAGTGCCAGAAGCTCTCGCAGCGTCTCGTTCTCGTTGGCCACCGCCTGATGTGTCGACATCGCCGCGGAGACTGAATCGAGCGTCGCCTGCAGAGCTTCGATTCGAACTCGTCGGGTGCCCGCATCGGCCAGAAGACCCTGCATGGCGATGAAGGGCCTGAGGGCAGAGACCTGAAGTGTGGAGGAGATCCTTCCCTGCGTCGTCGGCGGCAGATACACGGCCCCGAACGCCACGAACAGAACCGCGGCGGTCAGCGCGAAATCGCGGCCGCGGCTGCCTGATTCCGGCTCGCTGCCGTAGGGAGGCAACTCAGAGCCTCCCTACTGAACGAGGACCGTGCGGTACTTGGTCAGGTCGTCGAGAATGCGACCCGCGCCGCGCACGACGCAGGTGAGCGGCTCCTCGTCGACATGGATCGGCAGATTCGTCTCGTGCTTGAGCAATTTGTCGAGCCCGCGGATCAAGGCTCCTCCGCCGGTCATCATGATCCCACGGTCCACGATATCCGAGGAAAGTTCGGGGGGCGTGATCTCCAGCGCACGACGTACCGCATCGACAATGGCCTGGATCGGCTCTTGAATGCACTCGCGAACCTCCTGCGAGTGCGCGAGAACCGTCTTCGGGATACCCGACACGAGATCTCGACCTTTCACTTCCATCTCCCGCTCCTCACCGTAGTCGAACGCCGAGCCGATCTGAACCTTGATCGCCTCCGCTGTCGGCTCACCGATGAGCAAGTTGTAATTCTTGCGCAGGAACGTCACGATCGCCGCGTCGAGTTCATCTCCTCCAACACGAATCGACGTATCGGATACGATGCCCGAAAGCGCGATGACAGCGATCTCGGTCGTTCCACCGCCGATGTCGATGACCATGTTGCCTGTGGGTGTTTCCACAGGAAGCCCAACAC
>JAKMDG010000168.1 GCA_022428035.1 Longimicrobiales bacterium | reverse complement strand
GGACGACGGTCGTCGAGGTGGTGCCGGCAGCCGCGTTCTGGACCCGACACCTCGCTACCAACGGAGTGACACACTCCGGTGAATGACGCACGAATTCTCGTCATCATCCCGACGTACGACGAGGCAGAGAACCTGCCGCGCATCGTGCCGCGTGTCCTCGAGCAGGATCCCCGCATCGAAATCCTCGTGGTGGACGATGCGTCTCCGGATGGGACGGGTCAGATCGCGGACGAACTGGCTGCTGGGGAGCCGCGAGTTCACGTGCTGCACCGTAAGGGGAAGGAAGGGCTGGGTCGTGCGTACCTCGCCGGGTTCGGGTACGGCATGGAACAGGGTTTCGACATCCTCTTCGAGATGGATGCCGATTTCTCACATCCCCCAGAGGCCCTGCCAGGCCTGATCGAGAAGTTCTCGGACGCGGACGTGGTGATCGGATCGCGCTACGTGGACGGAAGAGTCACGGTAGCGAACTGGCCGATGAGCCGCCTTCTGGTCAGCTACTTCGGCAGTCGCTACGCCCGTATCATCACCGGGATGCCCGTCCGTGACGGGACCGGGGGCTTCAACGGCTGGACGCGCGAGGTGCTGGAGAAGGTAGACCTCTCCCGGGTTCAATCGAACGGATACGCCTTCCAGATCGAACTGAAATTCCGCGCCTACCGAGCCGGTTTCCGGCTGATCGAATCGCCCATTCTGTTCACCGAGCGCGATACCGGCGAATCCAAGATGTCGAAGAAAATCGTTCGAGAAGCGGTGTGGCGCGTCTGGTGGCTTCGTATCCAGGACCTGCTCGGTCGCCTGTGACTGGCCCGGGTGAAGCGCCGCCAAACCCTGCGGCCGGTGGTGCAGGTCCAGAAGACCGCATTGGCAAGGAGTTCTACGATTCCAGCACCTACTTCGACGACCGAGGCGCCGTTCACCTGAACGACTACGAGAGCCCGTTTCAGCGGTATCGGGTGGATAAGGTCCTCGACATTCATACGCCCGGACCTCACGACCGAATCGTCGACTTCGGTTGTGGATGGGGGACCTTCGGGTTTGCGCTCGCCGAACGCACCGGTGAGGTGATCGGCATTGATTTCAGCGAGCGTTCGATCGAGATCTGCAACCAACGGCTCGCCGAGGACCCCCGCCCGAACCTGACGTTTCTCTGCGCGGACGCGGGTGATACCGGGCTTGAAGCCGACAGCGTGGACCTGGTTATCGCGGCGGACCTCTTCGAGCACGTCTACCCGGAGGATTCAGCGCGAATCGCGGCCGAAGCGTTCCGGCTTCTCAGGCCCGGGGGGCGATTCTCGACATGGACTCCGCATCGAGGACACGTTCTGGAGGTCCTCAAGAACCGGAACATGATCCTGAAAAGGGACATCAGCCACGTCGATTACAAGTCCATGGCACAGATGACGGGCCTGCTCGTGGACGCAGGCTTCGAAATAGAGAGGGCCTATTATGCCCCGTCTCACCTGCCGGGTCTCAGACTCGTGGAACGCGCGCTACAGCCTGTGGTCCCACTTCTGCGACGAAGAATCGCCGTTCTGGGCCATAAGCCACATGCGGGCATGGCCCCGGGGGGAGAGAATCCCGTTGGCTTGAAGGGGCGGCGAGATCTCGGATGAGCTGGGAAATCGAGAGACGCTTCCTGGTGCGGGTGGACGAAGCCGTGTGGTTTCGTCTAGGCACGGGACACCATCTGCGACAGGGATACGTCCGGAACGGTGATCCCTCGGTGCGAATCCGAGTCGGTGAAGACCGTGGGGCGGTTCTGACCTCAAAGAGTGGCTCGGGCATTCGAAGACAGGAGTTCGAAGTGGTGGTGCCGGGCGAGATCGCTGAGGCCCTGTTTCTCTCGGCCGAGGATCGGGTTGTAGAGAAGATCCGCTGGAAGCTCGGGCCGTGGGAACTCGATCGCTTCATGGGCGCACTCGAGGGTCTGGCGCTGATGGAGATCGAGTTGGAAGATGAACTCGATGGAATTCCCGAACCTCCCGAAGGGGTCCACATTCTGCGTGAGGTCACGGACGATAAACGGTTTGTTAATGGTCGGTTAGCGCGACTATCGGCAAGCAAACAAAAGAAGCTCGCAACGAAGGCTTACAAGGAGGTCAGGGGATGGACGGGACTCAGCGCCTCCGAGTGACGGTGATGTGCGCCGTCACGGCGATCGCCTCGAGTGGGTGTACGCTGGTCGGCTCGCCTGGGCTCATAAGCCCTCCGGCATCGCCGGATTCCTTTCCGGAGGGGACGCCATCGGTGGAGGCGCCGAGCCGCAGTGGGAACATGGTGGAGTATGAGCAGAGCGGACGGACCTACCGGGTGCTGGAGAGCTCGTTCGGGTATGACGAGCGCGGGACCGCCTCGTGGTACGGCGAGCAGTTTCAGGGGCGGCCAACGAGTAGCGGCGAGCCGTTCGACCTGAATCGGCTTTCAGCGGCTCATCGAACGTTACCGCTCCCGTCGTGGGTGCGTGTGACGAACCTGTCGAATGGCCTCAGCATTCTGCTTCGTGTGAATGATCGGGGACCGTTCGCAGACCCGGACCGGCGAATCATCGACGTGTCGTACGCAGCGGCAGTTCGGCTAGGAATGGTGGACACGGGAACCGCGTCCGTGCGCGTTCAGGCGGTGGAGCCCTGGCAATCCCGGACTCCGGGCAACGCGCCCGACTGAGCCGGACGAGGATGCGGGACCCCACGTGGCGAGTGTGGGAGAGGGAGTGTGCGGTGAGGGGTGCGGGGAGGGACCGCGCGCATCCTGCTTGAGCGCTCATCCTTTGGAGTTAACATAATATATATTATACGAAGTGATGCCGAGGGAACGACAAAGGGCGGCTTAGGACCTGAGCCCCAAAGCCGCCCCCTTGTACGGGCACATCACGCGCGCTCAGTACTTACGTTCGCGAGCTACTCCTGATCTCCTCGATACGCATCTCGTACTGACCGCGCTCGGGTGAATTCTCATCGAGGTCACCCAACACCTGCTCGTACAGCGCGATGGCGCCGTCACCGTCACCCTGAGCGCTCCGGATGCGCGCAGCGCCTACCAAGGCACCACGGATCTGGAAATCGAGCTCCGAGCGATCCGCGATCGACAGATACGTGTCCTCGGCTTCGTCCCAGCGACCTTCCTGTTCGTAGGCCCGGGCGAGCAGCCCAGCGCTCTGCAGCTCGATCGGTGATCCCGGAGACCGCCCTATGGGCTCGAGCACGGCAAGCGCCTGCTGAGGGTCACCGGACTCGAGATACAACTCGCCGAGCACCATTCGGGCCTCGCCCTCGTAGGCGGTGCCGCCGAAACGGTCCAGGAACGTAGCCAGATCGATCTTGGCGCCCTCGGTATCGTTGATCGAGATCGACTGGTAAATCATCTCCAGTGATTCGGCCGCGCCATCGTTCAGCTGCGAGCGATAATTCACGTAGTAGAAGCCACCCGCGACTACGATCGCGAGCAGGACTCCGGCCACGGTCATGAGCTGCTGATTGGCCTTCGCCCAGCTGGTGGCCTCGAGAACGCCCACGACAAACGAGTCATCGGCGTCGTGCGAGTCTCGTGAGGTCCGGCTAGAACCGGGATTACGCTTCGACATAGTGCGTTTTGAACAGGGTCACAGGCTGCTCACGCAGACCCGGGAACAGCGCTGAAAACTAGATGGGGCGTCCCGTAGGGTCAACGAAACCGACAGCGGGCGCCTCACGACACCACGCAGTCAGGAACCTTGATCTGCCGCTGCCTGCTCCGGCGTCACGACGGTCTGATACCCTGCCAGTGCCCACAGATCACCAGGGCGACGGATGGAAAACCGATGATCCGGCGTGGATCCAATGATGCCGTCATACAGCCAGTCGTTGAGCAACGTCGTTACGGTGGCCCGATGGGCGCCGGCCAGATCGGCCAGCACCTGGTGCGTGAGGCGTTCCGAGAGCTGCACGCCGCGACCCGCTGGCTCGCCGCATCGCGCGCCCATGTCGATCATGACTTCAGCCAATCGTTGGGCCGCGCTGGGACCATGCGAACCGCCCTGCGCATGCCGCAGCCGGTGAAGCTCCTGCTCCTGACCCTCCAGGTATGCATCGAGGCTGCTTTTCGCCGTCTTCAGTCCGGCCAGTACTGCGGCTTTCGGTAACGGGTGCACGACGCAGGTCGCGCCGGCGACAGCTCCGTAGCGGCGATGCCCCTCCGTGAACGCCTCGTCCCCGAACATCTCCCATGGAAGCGCCACCGCCACCGTCCGTTCGTTGCCTCCCACATCCAGGCTTGGCAGCACGAGCCGGACGAAGCCGGTACGGACGAGAAAAACGACCTGGGCCTCATCGCCCGGAGTGTACAGACGCCCACCTTTTGACATCGGGACCGCCTCGGACTCCTTGATCAGCCTGAACAGCTTGCGATCACGCGGTGGGTGGAGACGGAACGGCATCGACGACTCCCTCAGGTGTTAGTCGGTGTCGAATGAGAGGCATGTGACGCCAAGGATGGATGGAGAGCCAGTCCGACCGCCACCAGAGCAACCGGCAGCGAATACAGCGTCGCGGCCTGGGCTCCGATCACATCGGCCAGCGCCCCAGTCACGAGAACCCCCAACGCACCCGTGGCCCAAGCGAGTCCCATCACGATCCCCGAGCTGACGGCGGTCCCGGTCGGGATCATCTCCTGAGCCATCACGACCACCGGCGGAAGCGTAGCCATGCCCAGGAAACCGGCCGCGGCTGCTGCTGCGAGTCCGATGGCTCCCTCAGGTCCGATCCATACGGCGCATGCATGTGCCGGTAATGCCCAGAAACACAAGTGGGCCAGCAGCTTACGCCTGTCCACCCGATCCGCGAGCACACCCCCGGCAACCGTGCCGAACGCCTGAGCCGAGAGGTACGCCGTGAGGGCGACAGCGCCCAGCGTCTCTGAGCCCCCTGACTCCGCGACGATGATCGGCTCCATGGTCAGGAACACACGCTGGACGAACGCCATGACCGCGCTCACCCCGAA
>JAKMDG010000127.1 GCA_022428035.1 Longimicrobiales bacterium | reverse complement strand
CACTACGCCGAGACGCTGAGACGCTGGCGTGCAGGCTTCTTCGATGGCTGGGACCGGATCGAGTCGCAGGGATTCGACGAACAGTTCAAGCGCATCTGGGAGTTCTACTTCTGCTATTGCGAAGGCGGATTCGACGAAGCGGTCCTTGGCTCGATCCAGTTCCTGTTCGCGAAGCCCGAGGCCGAGATCCCGGGCCTTGCGGATCTACCTCCGCTCCGGAGACACGTCGCATGACCGCCCTCGCCATCGACCTCGCAGAACGCGGTCTCGTTCCCCTCCCCGGTTTGCGCCTCGGCGTGCGACGTCTGCTCGCGCAGCGGCTCATCGACGCCGCAGAAGGGCGCAGCATAGAGGACTTCTGCGCGGAGCTCGCGGACAGTGCGGTGGCGCTCGTCCCCGATAAGGCGAACGAACAGCACTACGAGCTACCGCCTGAGTTCTTCGAACTGGCACTTGGTCCGAACCTGAAGTACAGCGGCGCTTACTACCCTGAAGGGACGAAGACGCTGGGTGAGGCCGAGGAGGCGATGCTGCGCCTCAGTGCGGATCGGGCAGATCTCTCGGACGGTCAGGACATACTCGAGCTCGGATGTGGATGGGGGTCACTTACGCTGCACATGGCTCGGCGATTTCCCAACGCTCGAATCACGGCCGTATCGAACTCTGCGCCCCAGCGCCACTTCATCGAGGCGCGCGCGCCGGACAACGTCAGAGTGATCACGGCAGACATGAACGAGCTCGAGCTCGATCAGCGCTTCGATCGAGTCGTGAGTGTCGAAATGTTCGAGCACATGCGGAACTACCGGGAGCTTCTAGCTCGGATCCGTAGCTGGATGAACGACGATGCGCGTCTGTTCGTCCACGTCTTCTGTCACCGGGAGTACGCCTACCCCTTCGAGATCGAGGGCGATGACAACTGGATGGGCCGCTACTTCTTCACTGGCGGTATCATGCCCTCGTTCGACCTGTTTCGACGCTTCGACGACGATCTGGTGGTTGAGGAGGACTGGGAGGTCGACGGCACTCACTACGAGCGCACGGCTCGCGCGTGGCGCGAGAATCTCGAGGAGCGAAAAAGTGAGGTGATGCCGATTCTGCGCGGAACGTACGGAGCAGACGCAGACCGCTGGTTCCACCGGTGGCGCCTCTTCTTCCTCGCTTGTGAGGAGTTGTTCGGCTACCGCGATGGTTCGGAGTGGCTCGTGGGACACTACCGCTTCGCACCCCGGAGTTAGCCGACCACCCTGTCGTGGCCGCACGGGTCGCGCGAGGTTTCAACCATGGTCATGTAACGGTCATACTGCGGCACTCCGCAGTGAGACGGTCCATCTACAAAACGGACGACGGGCTGCCCACCGTCGATGACATACGATGACATCATCGTTCGCATCGATGCGTAATCGGTACTCCGTGGTGGCAGCGAGCACCGCCACCCTCCTGATCTGGGCGTGTTCAGGAGGCCCTGTCCCTCCGGCCGGCGTTCAACCGGCTCCGGACGGGTCCGAGTCCACTGCGGATGTGCCCGAGATCGGGAGTCGTCCTCGCATCCCCACCGGTCGTCTTCCCGCGCCGGCACCCATCTCGACAGTCGACGCCGACGGCGAGCTGATCGACCCGATCGCCAGCCTCCAGGCACTACTCGATGCCGGAGAGGTCACGTTCTCGTATGACTCGGTGACAGGGTATCTCCCGTCCGTGCTGGCCGCCCTGGACATCCCACTTTCGTCACAGACGCTGATCTTCTCGCGGACCAGCCTCCAGACGATGAACATCAGCCCCTGGGCCCCTCGGGGGGTCTACTTCAACGACGAGGTCTATATCGGCTACGTCAGCGATGAATCACCGATCCTCGAGGTTGCTTCGGTCGACCCCGATGACGGGGGCGCCTTCTACATCCTGCCCCAGGACCCGACGTCGCCCCCGAACTTCCTCAGGCAGACACGGGATTGCCTTGGATGCCATCAGGCCGCTCCGACCATGCGCGTCCCGGGATTCCTGGTCCGTTCTACCGTCGTCGACCGCCACGGATGGACAATCAACACGCTGCACGACGACCAGGTGACCGACCGGACGCCGTGGGAGGAGCGTTTTGCGGGATGGTACGTGACCGGCACCCACGGCGGAGCCTCGCACGGCGGTAACGTGCGCGCAGAACTCGAAAGCCACGAAGTCGACAACCCCAGCGCGTTCGCAGACGACTTCGACCTCGCGGGTGGAGGTAATGTCACCGACATCTCGGATCGCCTGGACATGAGCGTATACCTCTCTGAACACTCGGACCTGGTCGCCCTGCTCGTTCTTACGCACCAGACGCGTATCCACAACGTCATCACGACACTGCACTCGACCATCGACGAGGCGCTGCGCGATCAGACAGCGGCGCGTGTGACGCTCGGCATCGAGATCCCTGAAGGCGGACTCACACCGACGACCGAGGTCCGGATCGACTCGGCCGTCGATCAACTGGTGCGTGAGATGTTCTTCTCGAAGGAAGCGCCGATCCCGGGGCCGGTCCGCGGCACAACGACGTTCGTCGAAGACTTCGAGGGCCGGGGACCCTTCGATGCACAGGGTCGAACCCTTCGCACCTTCGACCTCCAGACTCGTCTCTTCCGGTACCCGCTCAGCTTCCTCGTCTACAGCGAGTCGTTCGACGCGCTGCCCGAACTGGCAAAGTCACGTGTGCTCGCCCGGTTCGACGACGTGCTGAGCGGACGGGATCAATCCACCGAGTTCGAGCATCTCGATACGGCGACGAGGGCAGCGATCCGGGACATCCTCATGGAGACGAAGCCGGACTTCGCCGCTGCAGTTCGGTGAGCGCACGCTGACCGAGCAGGCCGGGAGCTCGAGCCGACACCCCGGCGACCTGCGCCGTGAACGGCCTGTCAGCTCTCGTCGAGCGTGTTGACCATCACGGCAGGAACACCGTCGCCATCGAGCGTGACGCGCACCATCAGCGGCTGGCAGCACACCTGACAGTCCTCGACGTACTCCTGCACTCCGCCGCCCGACTGGTCGACCCCCAGGTCGATACCCGCACCGCAATAGGGGCAATGCACTTCAACCGCCTCGGCCAGGTCTGCGCCGAAGTCGTCGTCTTCCCAGTCGTCGGAGTCGGATCCGAATAAATCGATCATACTCTAACCTGTGTCCCTGCGCTGCCCGCCACCAGCTTATCGATATCGTCCAGACAGCCGATGACGGCCCGACGACCGGTCGCGCGGGCGAAGTCGCACGCCGCTTCGACCTTGGAGCCCATCGAGCCCGCTGGTAGTTCCAGGGCTTCGAGCTCGTCGATCGAGACGTCGGTGACCAAGTGCTGGTCTGGTGCGCCCCAGTTCACAAAGACGCCGTCGACGTCCGTCGCGAGGACGAGCACGTCGGCGTCGAGATCCCGAGCCAGCAATGAACTGGCGCGATCCTTGTCGATCACCACCTCCGCCCCGACGAGACGTCCGTCATCCCGATACGTAGTCGGGATACCGCCACCTCCCGCACACACGACCACGGTGCCCTGCTCCAGAAGCCATCGAATCGGGCGCAGCTCGAAGATCCGCTTCGGCAGCGGTGAAGGCACGACCCGTCGCCACCAGACTCCATCTTGTGCGATCGACCACCCCCGCTCGTCCGCGAGCCGTCGCGCCTCAGCCTCGTCGTAGACCGGACCGATGA
>JAKMDG010000116.1 GCA_022428035.1 Longimicrobiales bacterium | reverse complement strand
CCCTCCATGCGCTCGACGACAAGGTCGCGAACGGCATCGACTTGACCCTCCGGCACCTCGAGCAGCAGCTCATCATGGACCTGGAGTAGCACCGTCGCCGAGGTATCCATCGCGTCGAGGCCACCCTGCACGTCGATCATCGCCTTCTTCATCATGTCCGCGGCCGTGCCCTGGATGGGTGTATTCTGGGCGACCCGCTCCCCGAACTGGCGGACGTTTCCATTGCCGGCCCGTAGTTCCGGGACGTACCGGCGGCGACCCATGAGGGTCTCCACGTAGCCCACGTCCTTGGCCATCTCGACCTGCTCGTCGAGGAAATCACGCACCCCGGAGAATCGTTCGAAGTAGGTCGCGATGAACTGCTTCGCCTCTTCCCGTGAGATGCCGAGCTGGCGCGCCAGGGAAAAGGGGCCCTGCCCGTACAGTGTGGCGAAGTTCACGGTCTTGGCCTGCCCGCGCATGTCTCCGGTTACCTGATCGATCGGCACGTCGAAGATCACCGACGCGGTCTGCCGATGGACGTCGATGCCTTCGGTGAACGCGGTGACGAACGCCTCGTCACCCGAGAAGTGTGCCATGACGCGCAGTTCGATCTGCGAATAATCGACCGCAAGAAAAACGCTGCCCGATCTAGGGACGAAGCCCTTCCGAATTTCCCGCCCCAGATCGGTCCGGATCGGAATATTCTGGAGGTTGGGATCGCTCGACGAGAGTCGACCCGTGGCTGCGACAGTCTGATTGAAGCTGGTGTGGATGCGGCCGGTGCGATTGTTCACCAGCTGAGGCAATGCATCGACATAGGTGGAGCGAAGCTTCTCGAGCTCACGATACTCCATCATGAGCCGAGGGACCTCGTGCCCCATGGACGCGAGCTCCTCGAGGACCGACGCGTCCGTCGACGGGCCTGTCTTGGTCTTCTTGAGGACCGGAAGCTCCAGCTTCTCGAAGAGGAGCTGACGTAGTTGAGGCGTTGAATTCAGATTGAAGTCGCCGCCGGCCAGCTTGAAGATCTCCTCCCCGATCAGATCGAGTTCGCGCTTGAGCTTGGACCGCATCGCGCGGAAGAAATCGTCGTCGATCGCGATGCCTGCGAGCTCCATGCGCGTGAGCATAGGCACCAGCGCCATTTCAAGATCGGTCAGGAGATCCGTCAGACCGGCCTCCGCCACCTGATCCCGGAGGTGCTCGGCGAGCTGACCCGCCAGGTCCACCACCCCACAGAGGTACGCACTCGCCCGCTCGACCGGCACGTCGTAGAACGGCACCTTACTGCGACCCGATCCCGTGACATCGCCCCGTTCAAGCGGTTTGTGTGAGAAGACCTCCATGCTGAGCGTCTTCAACGCGTGGCCACGACGGCCGGGATCGAGGACGTAGCTGGCGACCATGACGTCGGTCTCGAGTCCGGATAGCGTGACATCGGATGTCGACAGCACGAGGGCCACGTGTTTGAGGTCGTGGCCGGACTTTCCGACCGCTGGATCCTCCAAGAGACTCTTCAGTGCGCCAAGCTCAGGCGTATCGAGTCCCGGAAGATTGCGGACACCGGATGACCCCTCGCCTTCGAAGGTCAGCTCGAAGGATTCGGCATGATCGAACGGCAGGTACCGTGCGGTGCCACCATCCATGGACAGGGCCAGCCCGACGAGTCGGCCACGGAGCGGATCCTCGTGGGACGACTCGACGGCAATCGCAAAGTTCCCGGCAGCGCGCAGGTCTGCGACAAGCGATCCCAGGGCATCGAGGGTATCGACGACCTTGTAATCGACCTCCTCCTCTTTGACGTCGACAGCGCCCTCGCCGTGCGTCCCTCCATCCGTAGCTTGTGCTGCGAGGGCGAACTGGTCGGAAAGACGCCGAAACTCCAGTTCGACGAACAGATCGCGTAGAGCCTCGTTGTCCGGTTCGTGCACCGTGAGCGTATCGAGATCGAGCTTGACGTCGAGGTCGGTCATGATCGTGACCAGCTGCTTCGAAAGCCTGACCATGTCGGCGTTCTCCGAGAGCGACTTCGCCGCACGCGGAGGCTTCAGCGACTCGGCATTCGCGATGAGTTCCTCAACGTCGGCGTACTGGGTCAGCAGTTGCACCGCCGTCTTGGGTCCTACCCCCCGCGCACCCGGCACGTTGTCAGAGGAGTCTCCAACGAGCGCCAGATAATCGGCGATCTGAGACGGCGGAATCCCGAATTTCTCGTTCGCGTTCTCCTCGGTCACCCAATCCGCCGCAACACCTGAAGAGCCGCCACGACCGGGATTCATGAGATGAACGTTCGGGCCGACCAGCTGATAAAAGTCCTTGTCTCCCGAAACGATGACCGCCTCGAGCCCCTGCTCCGCAGCCTGACGGGCCAGCGTGCCAATGACGTCATCTGCCTCGTAGCCGTCGAGCTCTACCACGGAGTCATTGAAGCCCTCGACGATCTGCCGGATCCGGCCGAGACTGTCTCGCAAGTCGTCCGGCATCTTCTCACGGGTCGCCTTGTACTCCGGGTATACCTCGTCACGGAAGGAATCACCCGCGTCGAAAACGACCGCGAGGTAGTCGGGCTCAAACTGCTCCCGGATGTCCAGCAGGAAGCGCGTGAACCCGAACGGAGCCGACGTGTTCTCCCCCGCGGAGTTAGTGAGGGGTCGGTTGATGAACGCAAAATACGCGCGATAAATCAGCGCGTATGCGTCGATCAGGAAGATGCGCGGACGGGTCTTCGGAGGGATCTGCAACGGAGTGGTTCGCGTCAGTTCTGGGGCGGACGACACCGCAATCTACCAGTGCGCTCGCGGGCCGGCGATCCAGCAGTTCAGGGACTGCCGACTCCGCGTCGTCGTCCCGGACAGACGCTCAGGGAGGAACGGCCGGAGGCCACGGCACGGGCGTCGCAGAACCCGGAGGGAGCCGCTGAGAGGAGCGTCAGGAGCGCATCACGTGTGCTGCCTGTCGACCCGTCTCGGATTCGAGAACCTCGAACTCCACGACATCTCCTTCGCTCAACGTTCTGAAGCCGTCGGCTTCGATCGCTGAGAAGTGGACGAATACGTCTTCACCTTCGTTCTGCTGGATAAAGCCATACCCCTTCGAGTCGTTGAACCATTTGACGGTCCCCTTCATGCTGCTACCTCCGACGGAGTTCACTCGCGTCACGCATCACGTGACGTGAATCCAATTAGAGGAGTCCGATCCGGGCGCGCAAGTTCGTGCTGGGGAAGGCATGGAAATACGCGCCGGGCCACCGACGGCTGACGTCTTCGTCTTCCGCGACCGGCATCCGGCCACAGGGGAAAGCACCCCCGAACTCTCTCCGGAGCGGCGCTAGTCCTGTCCGTAGAGTGCGCGATACAGCCCCAGATTCCGGCGCACGCTCTTCACGTAGCCACGCGTTTCCGTGAACGGAATCCGTTCGGTGAAGCGCAGCGGATCAGATGCCTCAGGGTAGCGACGCCAGCGCGTCGCACGGGTCGGGCCCGCGTTGTAGGCCGAGAGCACGAGAGGCAGGTCGTCGTCGTACCTCCGACTCATGTCGACGAAGAACGCCGAGCCGAGGTGGAGATTTACCTCCGGCCGGGTGAGCGACTCACGTGTGAACCCGTTCGGTCCATGCGTACGAGCGAGTTCCGCACCTGTCGGAGGCATCACCTGCATCAGGCCGATCGCGCCGGCATGGCTCACGATGTCGGCCTTGAACGCTGACTCCTGGCGAATAATCGCAGCCATCATGAAGGGGTCGATTCCCCATTCCTCGGCTTCACGGCGCACCAGTTCCCGGTAGGGGAAGGGGTAGGCCACCCGAAGGATCTGCTGATCCCAGGAGCCTTCGTCTTCGAGGAGAGACCAGGCCAGATTGATCCCATCGATGGTCCGACCCCGATCGATGAGTGCTTCGGCCAGACGTAGTCGAGGGCCACGCTCCGAACCCGCCCGATCTCTGAGCCTTGCAATCTCGGTAGACGAGCCTCGCTCCAGCCCCGCCTGCATCAGCACGTCCAGCCGTAGAAGCCCCTCGGTCAACCAACCCGGCTCTGTCGAGCTGGCCCCTTCCGGCACGTTCACGGCAAACGGCAGGTTCAGCAGGTCGGCGGCCATGACCGCGTAGTACTCGACCGGCTGAGTCAGCACCCGATTCAGGTGGTTCTGAGCGACAATCGTGTCTCCCAGATGTAGCCGAGTCCGACCGGCCCAGTACGCGGCCTCCTGCCAGCGCCGCCCCGTCGGGAAGTCCGTCAGGTAGGCTTCGAAAACATCGGCCGCAGCCTCACGATGTGCACGACGCAGGTGGATCTGACCAGAACGCATCCGAGCCTGTCCGGCGCGAGCATGCGTACGAACGTTTGCCGCAAGGAACGCGTACTGGTTCAGAGCGCCATCCAGATCGCCTCGTGCTTCTGCATTACTACCCTGACTCCAGGCAACCTCAGCGGCCTCGCTGCTGGACGGGTACTCCTCAAGGAGCCAGCGTCGGAGCGTGTTCACCTGTGCTCTGAATCCCTGACGGCTACGCATCCCTGCCCATACGTCGAGGTTCCGAGCACCGACACGCTCGTTCTCCGTCGTCTCACGGATCTCACGGAACTCGGTCAGGGCCTCGTTCTGTCGACCCGCAACCGTGGACATGAGTCGGGCACGCTCCAGTCGGATCACTTCCGGAAAGATCTGCCCTTCAGCTTCGGCCAGCAGTCGCGCCCGATCGTACCCGGTCAGGGCCCGACGCCCATCACCGGAGCGGTCGAGCACGCGCGCGAGTTCCAGCGTTCGCGCGAAGTCGTGATCACCCAGATCCGTCAGCGTTTCAGCCGCTCGCGTCCGCGTGCGACCGGCTCCAGTGTCGAAGCCCTCGACGAGGAGCGGTCGACCCGTGTCCGGGTCACCACCGGCGACACGAAGTCGCCCCAACTCGACCATCGCGGTCGCCCGTCGACGCCCCTGGTATTTCCCCATGAGCACCCCGAACGACTCCGCAGCGGCGACGGAGTCACCGGCCGCGAGCAAGGCATCAGCCTCCGCGCGCCACAGAACGGCGACCGCCGCGGGCTCAACGGCTTCACCCAGCAGCAGACGCACGCCGTCCAGATCACCCGCATCCGCAGCCGCCAGCGCGAGCTCGACAGCAATCCAGCTTCGGGCGTACGGCGCACCCCTCAGGTCCGCGACCACGGCGGTCGCTGTCCCGTGATCGCCAGCCCACCATGTGGTCCGGGCCAGCCGGACGCGGGCCGCAATCGCCTCGGGCACGCCGGGATCCACATGCGTCAGGAATGCGCGGTACGCACCTGCCGCCAGGGCCCAGTCCTCGTCGTGCTCGAGAGCACGTCCGAGAAGATGATGGCCCCCATCGTACTGCCCGAGCCACGTCGCATTGTTCAGGAGCTCCGTCACTGCCGGCCAGTTTTCCCAACCGGCTTCGGCACGTGCGAGGGTCAGGACATCGGCAGGTGTCCCGGTCGCCGCGCCCTCGGCACGCAGTACGCGCGCAGCGTGCCAGAACCGGCCGACGGCGAGTTCGTCGAGCGCAGAGTCGGAGACCGTCAGATCGCGCGTCGGTTCCGCTGGTTCCGCGCGTAACGCGGCTCCCGCCAGGCAAAGAATGCCGAGAAAAACGAGAGACGTACGAAGGATCATCGACTGCGACAGGGGCTTTGCGTGTCTGCGGCGACCTCGCCGGCGGCGGCCCTCTACTATAAACGTTTGACGGCGGGTTGTTCTAAGAAAAAAGGGAGGCCGCCCCAAAGGGCGGCCTCCCCAGATGCTACTGTCGTGCTCGGCGTCAGCCGGCGCGACCCGTCTCGATCTCGTGGAGCGTGTCGACCATCTTTTGCGCCGACTCTTCCATGTCGATGACGAGGCTGTCGATCTTCGCCACGAAGTAGTTGTGGCCAACCGACACCGGGATCGCGATGACGAGGCCAGCGGCCGTCGTCAGGAGCGCGACCTTAATACCGCCCGCCACCAGTGTCGCCTCAACCTCACCCGCGGCCTCGATCGACTGGAACGCGATGATCATACCGATCACCGTGCCCAGGAAGCCGAGGAGCGGAGCGATGTTCGTAAGCGTCGCCAGCACGACGAGACCCTTCTCGAGCTTGCTCATCTCGATGAGGCCCTGATTCTCGATCGCCTTCATGACGCGATCAGTGCCTTCCTCGTGACGCTCGAGACCGGCGTAGAGGATGTTCGCGGCAGGCGAATCGGTGTCACGCGTAAGCTCGAGAGCCTCGCGGATCCGCTGCTGAACGAGGAGCTCGTCGACATCCTGCAGAATGCGCTTCGTCTTCGAAGCCTTCGCCGTCAGCGAGATGAACTTGATGATGATGACGATGATGCCCAAGCCGAGACAGAAGGCGAGAGGCCACCGCATGAAGCCCATCCCTTCCCAGTTGACGGCAAGCTGCTCCTGCCACGTGAGCGTAGGCGCATCCATGCCCGGGATTTGAAGTAGGGCTGCGTACAGTTGGACCAACGGAACCTCCGGCCGATGTTCTTGTTGCTGATCATTAGATGGCCCTTCCACACCAGAAGCGCGGAAGGGCGGGGGTCAAGCGGATGGCAACATGGCAGGGGGCGAAAATGGTGTCAACCCCAGATCTTCGTCACGAATCGGCGTGAGGACACGCCACCAAATGACCATCCGACGACCCTTCTGTGATGGGGTATACGCTTGTGCATCGTTCGTCTTTCTTCGGGTGTGGGCACCGAGGGTGGAACAAGCACCCCGACGGTGGATCGCTGGGGCTGGGGACATCTCCGGAGAGCACGATCCGCTCCCGCTGTTCACGGCCGATCGGATCCGGTCTCGGGACGGCGGACAGCAGTGCTTTCGTGTACGGATGCCGAGGGCCCCTGTACAGATCCTCGGCATCGGCCAACTCGACGATGCGCCCGAGATACATCACCGCGACGCGGTCACTCACGTGCTCCACAAGTGAGAGGTCATGCGCGATGAACAGGTAGGTCAGACCCAGATCGCCCTGCAGGTCGTCAAGCAGATTCACCACCTGCGCCTGGACGGAAACATCAAGCGCGCTCACCGGCTCATCGAGGATCAGAAAGTCCGGCTCCACGGACAGTGCTCGCGCGATTCCGAGCCGTTGGCGCTGGCCTCCGCTGAACTCGTGCGGGTACCGATCGAGGTGCTCCTCGCGCAGCCCGACACGCTCGAGCAGCTCTATGACGCGGCCTCTTCGGTTCGACTCGTGCAGGCGGTGAACCGTGAGCGCCTCTTCGAGCATTGCGCCCACCGACATGCGTGGGTTGAGCGAGCCAAATGGGTCCTGAAAAACGATCTGCGCGCGTCGGCGTAACGCCCGCAATCCAGCTCGATCGAGGGCGCGTACATCCTGACCATCGAAGGCGACGGAACCGGCCGTCGGTTCGAGGAGACGCAGGATCGCCCGACCCGTCGTGGACTTGCCGCACCCGGACTCTCCAACGAGCCCGAGCGTCTCACCCGGCCACAGATCGAAGGTGACTCCGTCCACGGCGTACACGTGCCCGCTGGCCCTCCCGAAGGCGCCGCTCCGGATCGGGAAGTGGACCTTCAGCTTCTCGACGCTGAGAAGTGGATTCCCGGTGCGATCGATGGGCGGTCGGCTCACGGATCGGCCCTCCAGCAACGGGCGACGCGAGAGGTGTTCCCGAGCTGCACCAGCGGCTGCTGGACCGCACACGCGTCCTCGACCTCCGAACAGCGTTCGGCGAAGCGACAGCCCTCCGGCCAGTCGGTCGAATTCGGCACGGTCCCGGGGATCGATTCGAGTCGCTGCCCGCGTCGCTCGACCGCGGGGAGTGACGCCAGGAGTCCGCGCGTGTAGGGGTGAACCGGCCGAGCGAAGATCTCGTCCACCGTGCCGGTCTCGACCACCTGCCCCGCATACATCACAACGACCCGATCACATACCTCAGCCACCACTCCAAGGTCATGCGTGATGAGGAGTACGGCCATGCCGTGTCGAGCCCGAAGATCCGCGAGCAGCTCGAGGATCTGTGCCTGAATCGTCACGTCGAGCGCCGTCGTCGGCTCATCCGCGATCAGGAGTCTCGGCTCGCACGACAAGGCTATCGCGATCATCACACGCTGACGCATGCCGCCGGACAGCTGATGCGGGTACTCATCGACGCGCCGGTCAGCGTCGGGGATCCCGACCTCGCCCAGCAGTCGAATGGCCTCCGTCCTGGCCTCGACCCGATCCATCTTTCGGTGCAACCGAAGTGCTTCAGTGATCTGACTTCCGACCGTGTAGACCGGGTTCAGCGAACTCATCGGTTCCTGGAAGATCATCGAGATCTCGTTGCCCCGCAGCGCGCGCATGCGCTCCTGAGTCGCACCGAGAAGCTCCTCGCCATCGAAGACGATGGAGCTGCCCGGTTCGATCCGCGCGGGTGGCTCAGGGAGCAGGCGCAGGATCGACAGAGACGTGACGGTCTTTCCACATCCCGATTCTCCGACGATCCCCAGAGTCTCGCCTGCACGGACCTCGAAAGAGACGCCGTCGACGGCCCGGCCCACACCCTGATCCGTGTGGAACCAGGTGCGCAGATCGGAGACGGAGAGAAGAGTCTTGCTCACGAGCGGAGCCTCGGGTCGAGCGCGTCACGGAGTCCATCACCGACAAGGTTGAAGGCGAGGACCGTGAATACGATAGCGAGACCGGGAAAGGTGGAGAGCCACCATGCATTGAACATGTGCGCCCGCCCATCCGCGATCATCGACCCCCATGAGGCAGTGGGTGCCTGGACCCCGAGGGAGAGGAATGAGAGCCCGGCCTCGAGGACGATCGTGTTCCCGATGCCCAGCGTCGCCGCGACGATCACGGGCGGCACCGCGTTCGGAATCAGGTGACCTACGAGGATCCGACGCTTGGAGAAGCCCAGCGCCCGGGCGGCTTGGATGAACTCCCGCTCGCGCAAACTAAGGACCTCGGCACGTACGAGTCGCGCAGTCGACGGCCACAGTGTGAGTCCGAGCACGATGATGATGAGGAAGAACGAGCGATCAAAAGCCGCCACGATTGCGATCAGAAGAACGAGTCGTGGGAACGAGATCACCATGTCCACGAACCGCATGATCACGCTGTCGACGACACCACCGAAGAAACCCGCGATCGCCCCGACGAACGTCCCGATGGTCACGCTGATGCCCACCGCGACAAACCCGATGGAGAGTGAGATGCGGGCACCGTAGAGGATGCGCGAGAGCACGTCGCGCGCGAGCTGGTCCGTCCCGAGGGGATGCGTCGCGGACAGACCGATGAGGCGCATCGACGCGAGGTCGTACTGCTCGTTGGGGTGGTGAGGCGCAATGAGCGGCGTCACCAGCGCGACCAGGTACAGCAAGACGATCAGGATCAGTCCGACCACGGCCATCCGATTCTTCGAGAACGCCCGGGTGGCCAGCTGCCATTGGCTCATGCCCCTAGTGCTCGCCTCATGGCTTCGCTTCACGTCGACCCCCGACCAGGTCCAGACAGCGATAAGACCAGCCAGGACAGTCCATCCGGCCACCCGTTCGTCCCAGGACCCAGTCAGGGCTGCGAGCACGTGCCCGGGCCCGCGTACGAACACGGCACCGAGGAGAAGCCATGAGGTCAGCAGGATGCCGCCCGAGCCCACACGGCCACGCAGGAGCTGCGGGAGACCCGGCAGCACAGCGGACACGACGCGCGCCCATGCCGCGCCGTCACGACGCTCGTCAGACATCGGACTCGTACCGGATGCGCGGATCTGCGATCGCGTACAGGACGTCGGCCAGAAGATTCGCCAGCACCACCGTCAAAGCGAAGAAGAATGTGCCGGCGACCACGAGTGGATAATCCCGCGCTCCGATCGCGTCGAAGATCATCCGACCCATCCCGGGCCAGGCAAACACGGACTCAATGATGACCGTGCCGCTGAACACCATGGGAATGTAGACGCCTACCATCGTGATGATCGGCGAGAGTGCGTTTCGCAGGGCGTGCTTGAAGATCACCAGGCGCTCGGGCAGCCCCTTAGACCGTGCCGTGCGCACATAATCCTGACGGATCACCTCGAGCATGCTGCCGCGCATGTAGCGGGCGATCCCGGCCGCGAGCGAAAGCGACAGCGCCGTCGCCGGGAGCACCAGATGCCAGAGCCGATCCGCGAGCCGACCGACCGAGCTGAGGTCTCCGAAGTCGCTACTCACCATCGCCGACGCGGGGAACCAGATCGGCCACTCCCAGATGTTGCGCGCCTGGTAGCTCAGCATCAGGACAAGCATCAACGCAAGCCAGAAGCCTGGCATTGAGTAAAAAAAGAGCAGAACGACGCTCAGAATCGAGTCGGCCGCCGAATACTGGCGCACCGCCTGGATGGTGCCCACGACAATGCCCACCCCGAACGCGACGGCCAGAGCAAAGCCGGAGAGCAGGAGCGTATTAGGAAACGTGTTCGCAAGAACCGCACGGACCGGAGCACCCTGGCTAAACGAGTATCCGAAGTTCCCCGTGAAGAACGACCCGAGCCACTTCACGTACTGAATGTGAAGCGGCTGATCCAGACCGAGATTGCGCCGGATCTGATCGATGACGTCCTGGTCTCCCCCGCCGGGAGGTAACAGCAAACGGGCCGGATCACCGGGCGCCAGGTGAACCACGAAGAAGACGATCGAGGAGATCCCGATCACCAGCGGAATCGCGCCGACCAGACGCCGAAGGACATACCGGCTCAGGTCGCCGCCCCGCCGACCTTCAGTCACGGAGGTCGCCTCGTCATTCGGCGCAACCGCCGTCCCTGACGTCACGAGGTCACGGAGACGCCGGGTCGATGTACCAGTCCTTCACAGTCGTCCACTCACCCCGCACGTCCATCTCGACGCCCTGGAGACGACGATTCACCCCGACGAGTCGATCACGAAAATAGAAATAGGTGTAGGGCTGCTCTTCCATGATCGCCCTCTGGTACTCGACCCAGAGGGCTCGCGACACGTCTTCGTCCACCGCGGTGCTGAGCGCATCGATCAGGCGATCAAGGGTCGGATTCTGCGTACCACTGAAGGCGTACGGCTGATCGATGCGATCCGAGCGAAAGAGGTCGGTGTCGTCGAGCCGGAACTCGGCATTCCACCCCATCACAACACCCTCGAAATCCCGTCGGGTCGAGGCGATCTGATCGATCAGTGTCGTGAACTCGACCGATTGCGGCGTGATGGCCACACCGACCTCGGACAGCTGTGCCTGCATCACTTCGGCAATCGCCTGTCGCAGATGATGCGGGTTGTACTTCAGCACGATCTCCAGCGGTTCACCCGCCGCATTCTCACGCACTCCATCTCCGTCCCGATCCACCCATCCAGCTTCCTCGAGCAAGGCGCGGGCACCGGCAGGATCGTACGAAACTGGAGACTCGAGATCAGCGTCGAACGCGAAGTGGAACGGAGGGACTCCGGAGTTGGCGATGCGCCCGTATCCACCGAGTGTGCCGTCGACGAGACTCTGCCGGTCAACACCCATTCCCAGGGCCGTCCGCACGCGAGGGTCGGACAGCTTCGGGAGTCGGGCATTCCAACCGACATACATGTAGGAGCGCCCCACGAACCGACGAAGGTCGAGCTGCTCGGCATCCAGAACGTTTTGCGCCTGCTCCGGCGTCGGCTGGACGTAGACGTCGATCCCACCCGTCAGGAGTTCGGCGAGCAGCGTCGTCTGCTCGGGGATTGCCCGGTAGACGTAGCGATTGACGAACGGACGCCCCCCCAGCTCTTCGGGGAACGCCGGGTTCGCCTCGAAGACCCAGCGGTCCTGAGCGGTGTGGGTGTAGAAGACGAAGGGGCCGTTGCCCACCGGGCACTGGCTCCCGAACGGATGCTGCTTGAGCTCGGACGGAGGTACATCTCCGAGCAGGTGCTCAGGAAGGATACCAACCGTTCGGAATGGATCGAGCGGCATCGAATGCGGCCGCATCCTGATCCGTACCGTGAAGTCGTCGAGGACCTCGACGCCAGCCTCTCCCGGCACGTAGTGGCTCCAGAATGCCGCGTTCGGAAACGCCGTTTCCGGGTTCGTGACGGCCAGATAGGTGAACGCGACATCGTGTGCGTCCGTCTGCTCTCCGTCATGCCAGAACACGTCCTGGCGGATCCTGAAGGTTACGGAGGTCATGTCCTCCGCGAACTCCCAGGACTCGGCCAGATAACCGCGCGGCTCGTACTCATCGTCGAAGTCAATGAGCGTCATCAGGTTCACGAACTGATGGTGCTGTGTGGCGTTGTAATCCGCCGCAACAGCCGCATTCATGCCGTCCGCAATCTCACCATTCGTCCCAACGACCACCGTACCGCCATAGCGATCGTCATCGGGTGTCGGATGGGCAATACGTGCATCGGCGAGCCATGCATCCACGGCGGGGATGACCCGCTGACAGAATGGATCGCTCGACACGTTCCGAGGCGCCTCGGAACCACCGCAGGCCACAACGCTCGCAGTCACAAAAACGAGTAAGAGATTCTTCATGAGATCGCTGCTCGGTCTCGAGGAGGGAGCGGGACCGGTCGTACTCCCTGACAATTCGGTATCAACGACGCCACGTCCACTCGTCGGTCGCGTACCGCGCCTGAACCAGCTCGGTAATCATATGTTTCTCGTCCCCGGAGTATTCGCCCGCGACCCACGTTCCTCCAAAGACTTTCTTCATTGCGACAACTACGGCCTCGGCGAGCTGATCGAGCTGCACGGGGCCGATCTGTTCCACGAGCGTCGCCGGCTGTTCGTGCTCGGCAACCGAACCGAGGGTCGTCAGCAATGTCTGGTCGCCAGAAACAATGATCGAGCCGTGCTGGAG
>JAKMDG010000115.1 GCA_022428035.1 Longimicrobiales bacterium | reverse complement strand
GACTACGGCGACCCAGATCCCGATGCCCAGACCCGCCGCAACCGACGTGAGGGAGATGCGTGTGGTGACATCGACGGGGAGCACACCTCGAAGAATGATCGGCAGGACCTCCTGAAGGCCGATCCCCAGGACCACACCAGACATCGCTCCGATCAGACCGAGAAGAGCAGCCTGAATCAGGTACGCAAGGAACGCGGTTCCCTGGCCTGCTCCGAGGCATCGAAGCACAGCGATGCTGGCTCGCTTCCCCCGGATATAGACGTGGATTGCGCTGGCAACCCCCACGCCCCCGAGAAGGAGCGCTGCGAGCCCCACCAGGGCCAGGAAGCGGCCGAGGAACCGAACACCATTAGAAAGACTCTGGGCCTGCTCCTCGGCCGTTCGGAACGTGATGTCGTTCGTCTGAAGCAGGTCGCCGTAGAGGTTCCGGATGGCGCTACGCTCCTCCTGGTCCGGGAGCCGAAGAAAGACCTCGAAGCGGGCAAGGCTGCCAAAGCCGATCAACTCCGCTGCCTCCAGCATCTCCTGAGACATGTGGACCCGCGGACCGATGGCGGTCTGGAACGCCACGTCCGTTGGCAGATCATCCACCGTGCCCGCGATGCGTACCGAGAGTGTGCCCACCGTCAGGCTGTCTCCGATGTCCACGCCGAACTGCGTGAGCACAGCAGGGTCCACCAGCACCTGCCCTGGTTCGAGATGTTGTCCCCAGGCGTCCTGCGGCTGGGTCACAACAGCCCCGTAGAATGGATAACCGGGGTCCATGCCGCGGACCTGGAGCAGTCGAACCACCCCCGTGGACGGCGCCAGAATCATGGAGGACGCCGTGGTCACACGGGCTACCCCCACCCCGGCATCCCGCAGCGAGTCGAGTACCGCCTCGACCTCAGGCCCGGGAGCAACATCCCCGGAGAGGCGCGCATTGGCGCCCATGAGTACATCGGCCTCTTCCTGAACCGACCGCGCAACGTCATCACGGAACGAATGGATCGAGACGAGGGCTCCCACCCCGAGCGTGATTGACGCCATGTAGACACCGATCTTACGAAGTCCATGACGGCTCTCCCGCATCGCCAGCCGGAACGCGAAGCCGGGCCGGAGGGGGGCGCCGGATCCCTGTCGGCGCAACATGCTCAACCCGAGCCTCGGCCCGGGCGATCCTCGATGACGTGGCCACCGCCCAGAGTGAGAATCCGGTCCGCCCGCTCTGCCACGGCCAGATCGTGTGTCACGAGAACGAGCGTGGTGTTCGCTTCTCGATTCAGTTCCTCGATCATCTCGACGATCGAGGCGCCCGTCTCCTGGTCCAGGTTCCCGGTTGGCTCGTCTGCAAACAGAATCCTCGGCCGATTCGAAAAGGCACGAGCCAACGCCACTCGCTGCTGCTCGCCACCCGACAGCTGAGACGGGAAGTGATCGAGCCGTCCGCCCAGACCGACTCGCTCCAGCAGGGACTCGGCAGAGTCGCGGGCGCTGTGCCCTTCGCCCCGGAGTTCGAGCGGTACCAGTACGTTTTCGAGCGCTGTCAGCGTGGGGAGTAGATGAAAGGTCTGAAAGACGAAGCCCACACGCTCGGCGCGGAAGGCGGCCCGCCCATCTTCGGAAAAGCTGAAGATATCCTCACCGTCGAGGAGCACGCGGCCCGAGGTTGGTTCGTCGAGTCCGGCGAGCAGTCCCAGAAGAGTTGTCTTCCCGCTACCCGATGGCCCAACGATGGAAACGAAGGACTCGGCTTCGATGGACAGGTCCAATGACCGCAGCACGGGTAGAGGTCTGCCCCCGCTCGTGTAGCTTTTCTTGAGACCCTCGGCCACGATCATCATGACGTTTCGCGCCTTCCCCATCCTGGCTTTAGCCCTCGTCGCCGGCTGCTCGCAGCCGGACGTGCCACCGCATTCCGATGCCTCAGCAGCTTCGGATTCTCCCATGGTGGTCGGCTCCAACGCCCAAGTTCCCTCGGACGACCGTCCGGTTGTCGTCTTCCTGGGCACCAGTCTGACCGCCGGATTGGGGCTAGAGCGCGAACAGGACACCTATGTCGCCCGACTCGAGAACATGGGAACGGATTCAGGCCTGCCCTTCCGCGCTGTGAACGCCGGCGTTTCCGGAGAAACGAGCGCAGGCGGTCTGCGCCGCATCGACTGGATTCTGCGAGATCCCCTCGACGTACTCGTGGTTGAGCTCGGGGCGAACGATGGTCTCCGAGGTCAGGCCCCGGATGCGATGCGCGAAAACCTCAGCGAGGTCATTCGTCGGACTCGAACCCGGTACCCCGAGGCGCACGTGCTCCTTGCCGGGATGGAGGCGCCGCCCAACCTGGGGGTCGGCTACACATCGGAATTTCGTGCGATCTTTGCGGACGTAGCTGCCTCCGAAGACGCGACCCTTATCCCGTTCCTGCTCGACGGTGTAGCCGGTGTACCGGAACTGAATCAGTCAGACCGGATTCACCCAACGCCCGATGGGCATCAACGTGTGGCAGAGAACGTGTGGCCCATCCTGAAAGCCGTGCTCGAGGAGCTAATGTCATGAAAGGCAGTCTTTTTGGGCCTGGGACCATCGTGCTTGGGAGCGGTGCGGTGCTCCTCACCCTCGTGCTTCTGGTCGGGTTTTTTCTTCCGACCCAGTGGTCCGTGTCAGCCGAGGTCCGCATCGAGGTATCATCCGATGCCCTCCTGCCCTATCTGGATTCGCCAGAGGGCTGGGCACGCTGGACGGCGTGGCCCGACTCAGGCCTGACGCGTTCCGGACCCGCCCGAGGCAGCGGCGCGTCTATCTCGTGGGAAGATCGCGAACTAGGCGCAGGCTCGTTCACGATCGGCGAGGTGGCTGAAACCTCGGTCGTGTACTCCGTCGTGGTCGACGGGGCCGCCAATACTCTGATGACCACGAATGGCGCAATCGAACTCGAACCCCTTGGCTCGGCCACGTTGATCCGATGGACAGAGTCCGGCGACCTCGGCCGGAACCCCCTCATGGGGTTCTGGGGCCTGACCATGGAGAGCGCCCAGGCTCGTGAACTTCAGAAGAGCCTTGATCAGCTGGCTGAACTCGTTGTCAGCTCCGATTCCTTACCCATTCGATGAGATCACGGTTCGAGCTCGTC
>JAKMDG010000104.1 GCA_022428035.1 Longimicrobiales bacterium | reverse complement strand
GTAGATGCTGCGGTCTACGTGGGACGCTCGAGAATCGAAGAGCTGGATTTCCCGAGTTCGATCGAGTACACGCCATCTGGTTATCGCACCGCTCGCGGTAGGCGATAGTGGGAGGGTCGCACCGGCGACCACGAGGGCGTGCCTATTGAGCAACTCGCTGCCGAGATGGACGGCGCTGCCTGAGGAACTCGGACGGCGGGAGACCAGAACCACCTGGGGTGGACGAGCTGGGGCCCCGCATCGCGGTTATGGACGTCTGGTTGGTCGAAGGCATCGACCTGAGTTGAAGACGGTTGGGGCCCCGGGTGGTGCGTTAGATTCTGGCACAGTTTGCGAATCGGGCAGCTTGGGCCGATCGCACAAGTTCTTGCGGTACAACAACATCGTGGCGTGGCACAGTCCGGTTGCACACCTCCTTTGTGAGCGACGTCGGGCGGTGTTGGTGGGTATAGGTGAGCGCCGGAATCGCTTGATTCCGTGGCCGAGTGTGTCGGGCGGAACTGGTGGGCGCCGACACAGTTGTTGGCACAGCGTGCCGGGGCGTAGGTACCGAGTCGCGGTCGACCTCAACTGCCGTAGCGCGTCCATGGGCGCCCGGATCCTTCGGGGGTCTGCTCCGCCGTGCCCTGTAGTCCACACGACCGCAACAGGGCTGATCGCTCAGGGGTTACGGGCACTTGAGCGCGGAGGCGCTCGGCGAAGTGCCTGCCGGAATGGCCTCTGAGTCCGGTCTGGCGGGTCTCCTTGAGGACGACGATTGGGATGATGCCGCTCCGATGTTGGGCGCCGCATGCCGTGATCTGTGCCAGTAGCGGGGAGGGCGCCAACACCTTCTGGGGGGTGCCCGTATTCATGACAGAGGGTAGCGAGACAGCAGCCCTGAAAAACTCACCGAGGGGAGCGAAGCTCCCTACGCCCACGGAGAGCAAAGACAAATGAACGCAAGCACGCTGAATCGAGGAATGATGGTTGCCGCGGCTGTGCTGGCCACGAGCGCGACGCAGGCTCTGGCCCAAGACATCAGCGACGAACGGTTGGGTGATTTCGAGGAGCGCATCGAGGAGTTCCAGACCCGTCTCGGCCTGACGGACGAGCAGCTGGATGAGTTTTGTTGAGAATTGTAAAGGTCCCGAGCGGTGTTGTTGGGAGCGTCGTAGTCTGTAGCCAACAAACAGGCCGACCTACGCGTTTGGCCAGAGAACGGAGATGGCGTTGAAGAACTCGGCTCTTGTGATAGGCATCGTGACCTGGGCGCTGCTGACAGCATGCAACGGAGATAGCGACGGAATCACCGCCCAGGATACCGGCAGTGCCGAAGACGGAAGCACCACCATGGACGGAGGGGCTGAGAGCGTACACATTCTCTCCGCATTTTTTGGACTGGACAACGGTGTCCCAGGTCTGCTTTTCGGATGTGGATTGCCCGGTCTCCAGGATGGAATGCCGATTGTGCTTGATCGGCGAATCCCCCTACCAGCACTGCTTGATCCTTCCGTGTTTGTCGTGCATCGCGCCTCCGGAGCAGAAAGCCCGGTTGGCTGCGCCACGCTAGCGCCTGCGGACGAGGCGGAAGAGCGAAGGACGATCCTTCTCGTTGGGGAGTTTGCCAGCGATGGTGATCCTCCTGTTGGAGTCGAGATCGTTGGCACACTGTTGACCGACGATGGTGTTGATGCCAAGGGGGCCCTGGTCGAAACGGTGGTTCCTCTCGCCGCTGGTCCTTCCATCGTATTGGCGGAGCACTACCTCATCTCCGAGCTCCCGACGGGGGGCACAGATGAATGCCCTGCCGATACGGATCACATCATCAAAACCACTTGGGAGGGGGGCGTCTCAGGTCCTGGGGGAGCAGACCTCGACGAGTCGCACCGTCTTGGGACCACGGTGGAGTATGCAAGCGGCGAGGTTCGGGTTGCGACGCTGCTTGCGGACGCATTCGACAACGACAATCACGTGGAGTTTTGTATGAGTGCGCCGGGCGAACCCGTCGCCATCACCGCCGGTTCCGGTCTCTATGAGGACCCGCACGGTGACCTAAATGTGTTGCATACTCAGGTCGTCATTGACGTCCACGAATTGACGCCATAGAGGTCTCTGATCAAGCCGCTACGTCAGCTTGCACACTCTGCGGAAGACCGGATCAACCATCATGGAGACGCTGGGAGCGCCACGCGCAGTCGTCCAGGCGACTCTCCGGCACAAGCGGCCAACGGTGACGGATGTCTACGTCGATGTCTTCGAGCAGATGAGGAAGCATGTCGAGGTGCTCGCACAGAAGCTGACCGAGCCGGGCGTCCCTCAATCGTCCCTCAAAGTTGGGTACGTCGGACGCCTATAGCGCGGGGAACGTCAACGCGGATCCCGAGACAGCGTATCGGTTCGCGAAGGGCCTTCCTGTGGTCCATCCGGGTCTGGGGAGCCGGCTGCGTCTCGATCGGCCACTCGACTTCCTCGTAGTGGCGGACCACTCTCCGGTCGGACGAGGGGCTCCTGTCGAAGGGGACCGGCGCACACGTGAGTTCCGGACGGCCGCATGGTCACTGTACGTGGACGCGGGCGAGACCCACGAACGAGTGTACGACGTCGCGTGGGCCGGAGACCGCAGACGTGACGTGAATGGGAGGG
>JAKMDG010000082.1 GCA_022428035.1 Longimicrobiales bacterium | reverse complement strand
CGCTGTCCCTGACGGGCCAGCGATCGATAGCGTGCTGGCGCGACGTTGCCACGAGGAACGGGAGGATTCTACTCGCAGCTCTGGCAGTTGTGGTTGTTCACGGCCCCCAGGCTCTCTAACAGCGCGATGGTCTCGGGGAAGGGCTGCACACGCTGACGCGGTCCATTCGCCATATCGACGGTCGTTTGGCCGCGTCGGCTGACGAACGTGACGTCGGCACCCTGTGACACGAGGTACTCGATGAGCTCGTTGTCGCCGCGGCTCGCCGCGTGATGGACGGGTGAATAGCCGTTCAAGTCCCGAGCGTTCACGTCGGCTCCATGCTCCTCGACGAGATATCGCACGGCCGGCAGCCAACTGTCCGGCGCATGCGAATGTTGATTCGCCGCGAAGCCCTCTCCGTATCCCACACCGGATGCGGCGTGAATAGGGTGTACGGCAGGCCCCCCGGTTGACACCGGATCCAGACCGGACTCGTCCTCCTGATTGCCGCGTCGGCCGAACCGTCGTGACGGCACTTTACGCGTCGTCAGCTCGGGGTCTGCGCCCCACTCGACCAGCAGCCGCATGGCATCAAGATCGGTGGCGTACGCCGCACGCCAGAAGGCGGTGGCGCCCGCGAAGTTCACGCCGAGCATGTCGAAGTTGAACGAGGTGTACCAGATGTGGCGCTCGGTTTGATGGTTCACGTCGGCACCGGCGACCATCAGCGCCTCCATGAAGCCCAGATAGTCGGTCTGCTGCTGCTGAAACGCCTGGGGCTGCGGGTAGGCGGCCTTGGGCCCCCAGCGCCGATTCAGGACCGTGAAGAGCGCGGCTGCCCCATCCTCGGCCGTCGCGTTCGGATCCGCACCCTCGTTCAGGAGGTGCACGGCGAGGTCGAAGTTTCCGTTGATCGTTGCCATGAGCATCGGCGTCGTGCCGTCGCCTGCTGTCGGGTGGTCGAGCTCGGCGCCATGCTCGAGGAGCAGGATGGCAGCGTCGATGAGCCGGTCACGGGCCGCGAAGTGCAGGGCGGTGAAGCCCCCCTCTTTGCCGACCAGGTCCGTATAGCCGAGCGGTCGCTCTTCCTCAGCAGGCTGTTCCTCAGTCTGCTCCTCGGAGTCTTCGTCCTCTGAGACCTCTGCCTCGGCGGGCTCTTCCTCAGCCTGCTCCTCCGCGACCTCCTCATCGGATTCCTCGGAGATCGCCTCTTCAGGGCTCTCTTCTTCGACGGTCTCCTCTTCGTTTTCTTCCTCCGCCGAGGCTTGAGCCTCCTCCTCGGGTTCTTCCTCTTCCTCTTCGGTTGGCGCCTGTAACTGACCCCCTCCGGACCGAGCCGCCGAAGGGTCCGGGGCAGCCTGCTCGGCATTACGCCGTACGGACGCAAGCTGAGAGCGCAGGCGGCGCTGCGGCATGTCCTCGGACGCGACCTGTACGTAGTCGACGACCGAGGTCGTTATCGACGGGTCAGCGCCAGCCTCAAGCAGCACACGCATGGCGTCGAGCCGATTCGCGGCTGTCGCCCACACGAGCGGCGTATGAGCCTCGTTGGTCGTTCCGGCGTCGATCGCAGCTCCATGCAGGAGCAGAATCTCGACAGCATCCGCACGGCCGGACGCGGACGCGAAGTGCAGCGCGGTGACGCCCGTGGTCGTAAATGCATCCGCGTCAGCGCCACCGGTCAGGAGCGCGTCGAGGGCTGAAGCGTTCCCGGCTCGCCCGGCGAGGTGCAAGGGTGCGTATCCACCGAGTCGAGTCGTAGCCGCGGTGTTCGCCCCGGCATAGAGGAGTACCTCGATCACCGGTGCGTCATCGTTTTGCGCAGCCCAGTGCAGGGCGCTCATCCCGTCGTTCTGAGCCGCGTTGACGTCGGCCCCCGCACGGAGCAGTTCGCGCACTGCCTCGAGGTCGCGGTCCTGCGCTGCGTCGGCGACCGGTGACTCGGCGAGCGTGGAGCCGCCGAGAACGAGGGCCGCGAGCAGCGGAAGGATCTTGGTCATCGTGGAGAACCCGTCGACGACGTCGACCGGCCGGTCGACAGCGGGAAGGCGTCGGTGCTGTCTCCGAACGACTCGAAGTCGTCCATGCCGAGCATATGCATCGAGCTGAGCAGGACATTCGCCATGGGTGTGCCGTCTGGGGCCTTCACGTGCAGGCCGCCCTTCGGCAGGCGCCCGTTCGCTCCGCCCGCCAGGAAGAGCGGGCACCGCTTGTGGTTGTGCAGGTTCGGGTCACCCATCGGGGAGCCGGCCACGATCAGCGTCTTGTCCAGCAGGTGGGTATCACCTTCCATGGTGTCCGCGAGCTTCTCGAGGAAGTACGGGATCAGGCTCATGTGGTACCGGTTGATCTTGTTGAACTCGAGGACCCGCTCCTCGTTGCCCCCGTGATGCGAGGCGGCGTGGAAGCCGGCGTTGACACCGGTTTCGGGGAAGACTCGGCCTGACACGTCACGGCTTGTCTTGAATGTGATGACCCGCGTCAGGTCGGACGCGAAGGCGAGCGCCTGAAGGTCGAACATGAGGCGGACGTGATCGCCGTAATCGTCCGGCACGCCTGCGGGGGCCTCGGCGAGTTCTCGACGCTCGCCACTCATGTTGCGCGCCTCGATCT
>JAKMDG010000072.1 GCA_022428035.1 Longimicrobiales bacterium | reverse complement strand
GTCGTGTACAGGGCGGGGCCGAGGGGGAGGAGCGGACCGACTGGCATCGGCTGACGCTGTGGAACAAGCAGGCACAGTTCGCTGAGGACTATATCCAGACGGGGGACCGGATCTACGTGGACGGACGGCTCGAATACGACTCATACGAGCGTGACGGCGTCGTCATACCGACGGCGGAGATCCACGTCCGGGAGGTGGTGATGCTCAACTCGAAGAGCGCGGCGATCGATCTCGCGCTCGACGAGGCAGCGTAATCCGTCCGGCTGCGGAGGTCCGAGGCCAGCGCTCGGCCTCCGCGGTCACGGATGTCATGACGGGCGAGGGGTAAACGGCCCTACAGCCAGCTACGGAACTGCGGCGCGACGGACAGCATCATCTCCCAGCCGGTACCCCACAGAGCCCGCCCGACGTCGAGGTACGTCGAGTCCCAGCCGATCGACAGACCGAGTCCGACGGTACTGCGAAGACCGTTGGAATCGCGCGCGGCCCAGTCCGTGGGGAGCGCGGATGGATCAGACAGGTGGGTCGACCCGACGGCGGCGAACGCCCGGAGGCCTAGGAAGGGTGTGCGCACGGGAACCGTGCCTTCGAGTCGAGCCAGCCAGTAGGCGTTGCCGGCAAAGAGACGATAGTCATGCCCAAGTAACGTCTGGCGCCCGCCCAGCAGGTACATGTTCTGGGCTGGCGCGTTGGCGTTTGTGACCCCGCCGGCCAGAGATGCGCGGGTGGTCCAGCGCGCGTCGATGTCAGCGAGGGTCCATGTGAGCCCACCGTCGACCGAGGCGAAGTTCTGGCCCTGGAGTCGCCCGGCAGACGCGGACACATTCCCTGAACCGGCGAGAGGCAAGTCGAAGCGGGATGACACCGTGAGCGATGCCATCGTCCCTTCGTCGACCGAGCGGACGGGACGGAAGCCGGACTCCGTGCCAGAGACAACGTCGGCAGCGGAGATGTGCCTCTCCCAGCGGGCTGTGACGGAGGTGCTGCCCTCCGGCTGACGCCTGAGCGTCATCGAGACGCCCCGTCGGAAGTACGGATCCAGGTAGTCCTTCTCACCGGACGCGGAGGTGATGGTGTTCTCGAGCATGGTGGCGCCGGGATGCCCTCCGATGTCTCCCGTACGGTCCCAGTACGTGTCGACGACCGGCCGAACGCCTGCAGCGTCAGTCTGCAGGGTCAGGCCCGCGGATGCGCGGTCGCTTCCGAAGGCGTATCCGCCGGTGCTGCGAGCGACGACGCTCCCCTGCGGTCGCCACGACAGGCCCGCTCCGACGAAGACACCCTCGGCTCGATTGTATCGTGCAAAGTCCGAGACTCGTGCCAGATGTGGGCGTAGAGGCGACAGGCCGCTCATGACCTCTTCTGCGACGACCTCACGCACGTGGCTCTCCACCTCTTCGAGGGCCGGGGAGATCATCAGGTCGCGCTGCTGCTCCAGATCGTCGAACAGGCCACGTTCGAACGGGAAGGCGCCGCGCTGCGCCAGGGAGACTGATCCGACGGGTGGCCCGAGAAGGACGCGGTCAGGAACACTGGCGTTGAAGTCGTAGTCACGAACGTCGAAGGTCGTCCGAATGGTGCTCCCAGCCATGAAATCGAAGAACGGCGTCTCACGACGGATCTCGATCTCCTGCCGGTACGGGAGCCACCATGATCCCATCCAGAGCGAGTTGTTGGTCGCGATCCGGATGTAGTCGAGGTAGTCGTCCACATAGGAGGCGGGGGTGAACGAGAAGTTCATTCGAACGATGGCCGCCCGATCCCTGTCCAGGAATACGGTGCCGACGAAGCCTGGCGCATCCATGTTGTTCGGGCGGACCCTGACCTCGTACACTCGGATCTCTTCCTCACCACCCGCGTAGCTGATGCGGAGCGAATCGGAGAGCTGGAAGTCATACACCGCCTCGCCAAGAGGCCCGATCGGGTGCGCGACGGCTTCGACTTCATCGCCATCACCCAGCTGTATGAAGTCGCCGAAGTCGTCCTGCACCACGGTCAGATGGTCCAGATGGTACCGGATGCTGGTGGGAAGTACCTGTTCGTCTCGGCGGCCAACGATGCGTTGCCGCGTGGTGTTCGGGGCGACAAAGAACAGATCGAGGGCGACCTGATCGACCTTGACGAGGAGGTTTGCCGCGGAGTCCGGCCGATCCACGAAGAAATAGACATAACCGCGCGCGTCACTCGTGTAGCTGCGAAACTCCGGGTCGATCGCGGTGGAGCTGCGCAGTTCCCGGGCGCGCCGCACGAGGTCAATGACGTTGGGTGCGTTCCAGACCGGTCGTGACCCTTGGGCATGGACGCCAGCAGGCACGGCGAGGCTGGCCGAAAGACTGGCCACCCCGATGGTCAGCAGGGTAAGAGTCCGAAGTCGAAGGTTCACGACGATAGGTACGTACCGGCGGACGGAGCGGTTCCTCTTGGAACGACGGTGCACGGAGCGAGAACGCCGAAGGGCTCCATCCTCTCGGACGGAGCCCTTCACACCTTCGCGGTCGCCACGACGACTGTGCGGCGACGCTATTTGATCAGTTCGTGCTCCAGAACCCGGAGAGCGACTCGCCGTGTGGGCTCTCTCGTAGCTTCTCGAACGCACGGTTCCGGATCTGACGGATGCGTTCCCGGGTCACGCCCAGGAGCGATCCGATTTCTTCCAGCGTTCGTTCCTCACCGTCGTCGAGACCGTAGTAGAGATAGAGGATTTTTCGCTCACGCTCGGTCAGGTAGCTCTCGAACATCGTCTCGAGGAACTCTCTGCGCGCAATCGCCTCGACATCTTCTTCGATGTCGGCCGCAGCCGCCCCGGCAAACCGTTCACCGAAGCTCGCACTGTCGCGGTCACCACGATCGATGGGGGCGTCGAGGCTGAGCTCGGAAGCGGCGACCCGGCGCAGGGCGCGGATCGTATCCACCGGCTCGTCCATCTCACGCGAGATCTCCACGTCGGTCGGCTGACGCCCGAGCATCTGGGTCAACGCCGTGTTCGTCCGGGCTAGCTTGGCCAGGTTCGAATTCTGGTTGAGTGGAATACGTACGGAGCGGGTCTGCTCAGCAAGTGCCTGCAGCACGGTCTGGCGGATCCACCAAACGGCGTAGGAGATGAATTTCACACCCTTGTCAGGGTCGAACTTCTTCACCGCCTTGAGAAGCCCTTCGTTGCCGATGCACACAAGCTCGGCAAGCCCCAGACCACGACCCTGATACTTCTTCACGTAGGAGATGACGAACCGGAGATTGGCCGTCACAAGACGTTCGGCGGCCTCCTTGTCACCTTCTCGCGCTCGGCGAGCGAGTTCTCGCTCCTCCTTCGGGTCTTGAATGAGCGGGTACTTCTCTACGTCCTGCAAATACTGGTCGAAAGAATCCAGGCCACGAGAGGAAGAAAACATTCGTTTCGGCCGTTCCTCGATCTGGGGGGCGAAGAGGACTGACCCGGGTGAGAAAACCCCCCTGCCATTCCGTGGTAGGACTGGCTGGAGGGGGGTGAATCGAAGGGTCAGTTCAGATGTTTCAGGGTGAAATCGAATCTGTAAATGTGTGTTTCCGGGGTCAAGGATTTTCTTTTGGGCGACACAATCCTGTATCTGACACCATCTTGGTGATTCAGCTCTCAGCTGCCTGCCTGTGAGGAAATTCAGCGCGTAGCCCCTCCGTGGTGGGCCCATCGGAGGCGAGCAGGAGAAACGGGGTGTGGCCGCTAGCGATCAAGTCGATCCGGCGGTAGAGCCCTTCATCGAGAAGGGCGCGGACGCCGAACGCTCCGAGATCGATGCACATTGTCGAGCCGGGTCGACGTGAAACGAAGAGGGGCGCACCGTCGCGCACGACAAGCCACCCCACCTGAAACCGCCGCCGCCCACTGAGCCGCCAACCGGCCGCACGCGTCGCACGAAGTGCTCTGCCGGGCGTGAACCGCTCGTCACCCTCCAGCGCTCCTACCAGCCACGGCGGCATCTCGTCCACACCCGTCCAGCGACGCTGGCGGAGCGGACGCGCTGCGTGCCCTATCGCGAGCCACACCGCGAAGGCGAAGGCACGGAGGAGCGAGGGCGTCTCCGCGAGCAGGACGAGGGCGACCACAGCGGTCAGTCCCAGTGCGGCTGTGGGGATATCCAATGACAGGGCGACGAGGCCCACCACGAGGATATCTTCTGCCAGTGACACCAGCAGGATAGATGGAGCGATACCCGCTCCCAGCCATCGAAGCACCGAGGCCCCGCTGCGCATCCCGTGTGCGACCGAGGCCAGCGCCGCGCTGACCACTGCCCCCGTCAGGATCACGATCAGTGGCTGACCGTCGAGGACAAGAAGCGCGAGCAAGGCCCCCGATACCGGCCGGATGATGGCGTGGAAGGCGTTCCAGGCCAGCGCCGCTGGCGGATAACGTTCTGCCGCAAACTCGAGCAGGTAGAAGATCCCCACGGTGATCAGAACGCTTGGCGAGTCCAGGTCGCCGAGCGCCCCGGGCAAGGGCAACGGCCAGAGACCGAGCGTCGGTGCGGCCCCGATCAGCAGGAGCGTCAGGTACAGATCGAAGCCTGCGGCTACCGCCAGCGGCGTCAGGATGAGGATCTCAGGCGCGATCGGGAGCAGGGTGTGACCTCCTTTGACACCGTCAGTACGCTTCGTCAGGATCCCTATCCCTAGACAGGGCCGACATGGCTCCGTCGCAATGCCCGACGAACGACAGGCTGTAGATATCATGTCCGACCGCCGCCAGGAAGCGCTCGACTACCACGAGGAAGGACGCCCCGGGAAAATTGCGGTCGTGCCGACGAAGTCGGTGGCCACGGCGAGAGATCTCACGCTCGCGTATTCGCCGGGTGTAGCTGAGCCCTGTCTCGCGATTGCCGAGAACCCGGACGAGGTCTTCCGCTACACGGCCCGTGGCAATCTCGTGGCCGTAGTCTCGAACGGGACTGCGGTTCTCGGGCTCGGCAACATTGGACCGATGGCCTCGAAGCCCGTGATGGAAGGAAAGGGTGTGCTCTTCAAGAGCTTCGCCGATATCGACGTTTTCGATCTCGAGGTCGGGTCCGAAAAGGCCGAGGACGTGATCCGGTTCTGTGAGCTGCTCGAGCCCACCGTCGGTGGGATCAACCTCGAGGACATCTCGGCACCGGATTGTTTTGTGATCGAGCGCACGCTCAAGGAGCGCCTGGACATCCCGGTGTTCCACGACGATCAGCATGGAACGGCCATCATCGCGGCGGCTGCGCTCATCAACGCCCTCGAGATCACGAACCGAACGATCGACGACATCCAGGTCCTGTTCAGCGGAGCCGGGGCATCGGCGCTATCGACTGCGGAGCACTTCCAGCGCCTCGGAGTCCCGAAAGACAACATCCTCATCGTGGATTCGAAGGGTGTCATCTACGAAGGCCGTGAAGAGGGAATGAACGAGTACAAGGCACCGTTCGCCGTGAAGACGGACAAGCGGACGCTGGCTGAGGCGTTCGAAGGTGCGGACGTCTTTATCGGACTCTCGGTGAAGGGGCTGGTGTCGAAAGAGATGGTGAAGACGATGGCGCCCCATCCGATCATCTTTGCCCTGGCGAACCCCGACCCCGAGATCCTGCCGGAGGAGGTCGCCGCAGTTCGCGATGATGCGATCATGGCGACGGGGCGATCGGACTATCCCAACCAGGTGAACAACGTGCTGGGGTTCCCGTTCATCTTCCGTGGCGCGCTCGATGTGCGGGCCAGGACCATCAATTCAGAGATGATGCTTGCCGCCACGCACGCGCTGGCCGATCTCGCTCGTGAGCAGGTACCCGATTCGGTCAGAGGTGCCTATGAAGGCACAGAGATCACCTACGGCCGGGACTATCTGATTCCGAAGCCCTTCGATCGCCGCGTGCTGTATTACGTGGGCCCTGCCGTGGCAAAGGCGGCGATGGAGTCCGGAGTGGCTCGGGTGGAGGTCGATCTTGGCGAGTATCGGGATCAGCTCCGGGCCAAGCTCGGACCGGGCTACGAGGTCATGAGGGACATGCGGGAGCGCGCGCGGAGCCGGAAGGCTCGGGTGATCTTCCCGGAGGGTCACAATGACACGATCATCCGCGCCGCCAGCCAGCTTGTCGCGGACGGCATTTGCCATCCGATCTTGCTCGGTCGAACTCCTCGTATCGTGGAAAAAGCGGCGTCGCTCGGCGTCGAACTCGATGGGGTCGAGATCGTCTATGCGGCAGAACTCGATGACGACCGGAGTCGGTACGCGGATCAACTCTTCGAAAAGCGTGCTCGAAAGGGGCTGACCCATTCGGAGGCAGAGTGGAACCTCTTCAAGCCGATCTACTTTGCTGCGAGCATGCTTGAGAACGGAGAGGTTGATGCATTGGTCTCTGGTCTCGAGGCGAACTATGCAGAGGCGCTACGACCGTGCCTGCACGTGATCGGTCCGCGGCCTGGCGGCACCGGGCGCGTCGCTGGTCTGTTCATGCTCGCGTTCCCCAACCGCGAGCTGCTCTTTCTCGCAGACACGACCGTGAACATTGAGCCCGATGCGCGTGGGCTGGCCGAGATCGCCGTTCAGACGGCGGAGTTCGTTCGGGATCTGGGTATTACGCCGCGCGTAGCGATGGTGAGTTTCTCGAACTTCGGTTCGGTGATACACGACGAAACTCGTCGCGCGGCAGCCGCGGTGGAGATGGTGCGTACCATGGATCCCGACCTGGAGATCGATGGCGAGATGCAGGCCGATACGGCAGTCGACTTCCTGAAATTGAAGAATACGTATCCGTTTGCCCGCCTGACGGGTCCGGCCAACATACTGGTCTTCTCTCGCCTCTCCGCCGCGAACGCCGCCTACAAGCTTCTCGATGAGCTCGGTGGCGCCGATGTGATCGGACCGGTCTTGCTCGGTATGGCGAAGCCTGTCCACCTGCTGCCCAGAGGATCATCGCTCAATAATGTCCTCAACCTCGCGACGGTGGCTTCGGTGGACTGGCAGGCTCGAAACGAACAAACTCCGACCGTTCCCTGATCGCTTCAAGAGAGATATGGAGTCGCAGGTAGGACGACTGAGACGATGGAGCTGAGTGGGTCGCAGACCGACCATGAGAGGGACCGTTCGCGCTGGTTTGGATCCTGCTCACGCCATCAATGTCCGCATCGTCAGCGAACGCGCATGGCTCCCGCATGAAGCTCTCCAGGATCTTCAGGCAGGACCTCGTGCAGTTCTCCGACCAGGTCTCGCATGCGGTGAAGGCCGCGGGTCGCCGCTGACCGAAGCCACAACGACAGGAGCGCATCAAGAGAGCCGTGCCTGCGGTCGAACGAGGGGTCACCGCCCCGTGATCATCGGCGTTCGCCCTCGCGCAGAATCCAGAAAAACCCGCCCGCGATGCAGAAGAGGACGGTCGCTACGAGCATCAGTGTGGCCACGATGCCGAAGCCAGACCCCCCACGGGTCAGGCCTCCAAGCGCTACTTCCCACGCAAGCAGGCCGGCGATCACGATGGCCGCGCTGAAGTTGCCGGTCGCTCGGTCGCGCAGGGAGCCGTCGTGGCGGAATGGTGCGGCGATCGCAGCGATCAGCGGGACGACGATCCAGATGGAGACGCTGTCCCAGTCCATGACGTGCGCCACGAGGCTCCATCCCGCAACGGCCTGACCCAGAATCTGGGCCATGAGCGCACCTGCGAGTGTTCCGTTCCAACCTGCCACCCGGAGCATCTCCTGTCCTGAGGTGTGGAGTGTATCGGTGATTGAGGCACGTTGAGACACGGGGCGTGAGCGACGCAAGAGGGTGGTGCTCGAAGCTCTCGCGGGCGGGCAATGAACGGACCCGACGGAACCCCTCCCGCCTCCGGCGGTGCCGACGCGCGTGAAGCGCGCTCGGTCGAGGCACTTACGGTTGCTCTCGGTCAGGACTTCGACATCGTTCGAAAGCTCGGTAACAGTTCGATGGCCTCGGTGTATCTGGCTCGCGAGCGCGCGCTCGGACGCCTGGTTGCGATCAAGGTTCTACTCCCGGGCCGCGCCACCGATGAGACCGCACGGCGTCGCTTCGAGCGGGAAGCGAAAGCCGCTGCGTCGCTGGTCCATCCGAACGTGGTCCAGGTCTACCGATTCGGGCGTTTAGCGGACGAGACACCGTACCTGGTGATGCGTTTTGTGAAGGGGCGCACCATGGAGGAGCGTCTCAAGGCCGAAGGACGGCTTCCAGCCGATCTCGCGACTCAGGTCCTCCGAGAAGTCACGTCGGCGCTGGCCATGGCGCATCACAATGGCATCGTTCACCGCGACGTGCGGCCTGCCAATGTTCTGTGGGACGAAGACCAGAACTCTGCGAACCTG
>JAKMDG010000071.1 GCA_022428035.1 Longimicrobiales bacterium | reverse complement strand
ACCCGCGGAAGGGGATGATCCGCGCGCTGTAGAGCTTCGTGCCGTTGGGGTGGATGTTCTCCTCGAAGACGACACCGGGTGAGCGGTGAAGCTGGCTCACCACGACCCGCTCGGCTCCATTGATGATGAAGGTCCCGAGCTCGGTCAGAAGCGGGAGGTCACCGAGGTACACTTCTTTCTCGATGATGTCCTGAGTCACACGCTCTTCAATGGGCGTCGACTTCTTCTTCTTCTTCCGCTTCTTCTTCTGCTCTTCCTCTTCCTCGGGCTGCTCCCAGACGATGAGGCGCAGCGTCGCCTTCAAGGGCGCCGCGTACGTCATGTCTCGCTCGATGCACTCCTCTACGGAGTACTTGGGCTCACCGAGCGTACACGAGAGGTACTCGAGCATGAAGTGCTCGTTTACGTCCTCGATCGGGAAGATCTCCCCAAATACACGATCCAGCCCAAAGTCCCACTGCTCCTCCGGGTCCTGCTCCACAAGCTTTTCAAACGAGCGAAGCTGGACATCCAGCAGGTTGGGCATCGGCATTACGGATCTGAGCTTCGCGAAGCTCAAGATCGGGCGGTTATCCTTGCGCAGTTCCAACGTGCGTCCCCCTTACGACCCCATCCGCACGCACGGACGAGGGGCGTTGTCGTGTTCGAAATGGACCAAGCGCGCGAAGCCCGACCACAGGCACACCTCTCGCGAGGTGCGCCCGTAGCCGGGTCCCGTGCTGGCCCGAGTTGTCACGCAGCGTGACGCCGCGCACGAAGCTACGATCGCGAAGCGATCGCCTCCGGTGATACTGCTCGGGAACGAGTGGTTCAGCACTCGCTAGCCCAAGCTGCCTTACTTGAGTTCGACGTTGGCGCCAACGTCCTCGAGCTTGGCCTTCATCTCCTCGCCCTCCTGCTTCGAAGCACCCTCTTTGACGGTGCTCGGAGCTCCATCCACCAGCTCCTTGGCCTCCTTGAGGCCCAGGCCGGTCAGCTCACGCACGACCTTGATGACCTGGATCTTCTTGTCACCGATGCCGGCGAGGACGACGTCGAACTCGTCCTTCTCTTCGGCCGCGGCGTCACCACCGGCAGCACCACCGGCAACCGCAACGGGCGCAGCCATGGCTGTGACGTTGAACTTCTCTTTGAAGGCGTCAACGAACTCGGAGAGCTCGAGAACCGTCATGCCACCAATCGCTTCGAGCAGCTCTTCCTGATTCGCCATCTTTACAATCTCCTGATGTCCACCGACTTCGTGTCGGATTCTGGTTTGAACCTGTGAATTACCAGGAACGCGCCCGCGTCCCTTCTACTACCTGCCCGGGATGCGGGCTCAACCTGCCTCCGCCCGCTCTTCCTTCAACGCGTCGAGTAGACCGGCAGTCTCCTGAAGCTTCGCCTCCAGTGCCGTTGCGAGCATGGCCATAGGTGCTTCGAACGCACCGGCAAGCTCGGAGAGCAACTGCTCTCGTGGCGGAAGCTCTGCAATTTTCTCAACCTGCTCGGGCTGGAGAATCCGATTCTCCATGACGCCCAGCTTGAAGGTGGGTTTCTTGCCGTGACCCTTGGCGAACTCATGGAGCGCCTTCGCGGTCGCAGCGGCATCTTCGTAGCCGAAGACGAAGCCCGTGGGCCCGACGAGGCTCTCGGTGATGTCCGGCAGCGTGTCAGACTCGTTGAAGACACGCTTTGCAAGTCGGTTTTTCACGACAACGTATTCGGCACCCGAGTTCCGCAATGCTGCGCGGAGTTCAGTCATCGCCTTCACGTTCAATCCGGTGAAGTCCGTGAGATAGAGGGCAGGTGCGCGATCCATGCGCTCCTTCAACTGCTCTACGAACGTCTCTTTCGTGGCGCGATCCATCAGCCCCTCCACGAGTTTGTGTCGATGCCCACACCCGGCCCCATCGTACTGGAGACCGTGACGCTCTTCAGGTATGTGCCTTTGGCCGCCGACGGCTTCGCACGAACGATCTGATCCATGAACGCCGCGAGGTTCTCACTCAGCTGTTCATCAGAAAACGAGACCTTGCCGATCGGCGCATGCACGTTCCCCGTCTTGTCGACCCGGAACTCGATCTTACCCGCCTTGATCTCCTGTACCGCACGCCCGATGTCGAACGTGACGGTACCGGCTTTCGGCGTAGGCATCAGCCCCCGGGGACCGAGCACTCGGCCAAGGGGGCCCACCTTACCCATCAGGTCAGGCGTGACGACGCAGACATCGAAATCGAGCCAGCCTTCCTGAATTTTGTCGACGAACTCTACCCCTACGTAATCAGCGCCAGCTTCGGTGGCCTCCGCTTCCTTTTCACCCTGGACGATCGCCAGGACACGGACGGACTTACCCGTCCCGTGAGGGAGGACCACGGTACCCCGAACCAATTGATCGGCTTTGCGGGGATCCACTCCTAGACGCGTGGCGATGTCGACTGTCTCGTCGAATTTCGCACCGGCGAGCTCGCGCACGAGCTTCACTGCGTCATCCGGAGCCATCTTGACGCCGGCAGGTACGGCCGCGCGGGCCGACCCGTAGCGCTTTCCTTTGTTTGGCATCCTGTTCACGAGCCGCTTCGTTGACCCTCCCACCGCTGACGGCTCTCATGCGGTGGTACTCGGGCGGGGCGAAAGCCCCAGTACTAACCCTCTACCAGAAGTCCCATCGAACGAGCGGTGCCTGCGATCATCTCGACCGCGGCATCCACGTCGTTTGCATTGAGATCTTCCATCTTCGTCTCTGCGATCTCCGTCAGCTGCGCTCGCGTGATCGTACCGACCTTCTCACGGTTCGGCTCTGCCGAACCCTTGGCCAGCCCGATCGCCTTCTTGATGAGCACCGCCGCCGGCGGAGTCTTCGTAATGAAGGAGAAAGACCGGTCGGCATAGACCGAGATCTCGACAGGGATCGTGAGCCCCTGAGTGTCCGAGGTCTTCGCGTTGAACTGCTTGCAGAACTCCATGATGTTGACACCGTGCGCACCAAGCGCCGGGCCCACCGGGGGGGCCGGATTGGCCTGCCCACCCGGGACATGAAGTTTGATGAATCCGATTACTTTTTTGGCCATGACCCTGGTGTTCCCGCTCTAGAA
>JAKMDG010000167.1 GCA_022428035.1 Longimicrobiales bacterium | reverse complement strand
GTTCTGCTGGATGTGGATCTTGAGGTCGGCGAGGTCGCCTACCAACTCGTCGTGATCGGGAAGGAACTCGTGCAGAGGAGGGTCGATCAGGCGGATGATGACCGGCAGGCCATCCATCGCCCGGAAGAGGCCTTCGAAGTCGGCCCTCTGCAGCGGCAGCAGGTCGGCGAGCGCCGCGCTTCGCTCTTCCTCGTCGGTCGCCATGATCATGCGCTGGACGAGGGGCAGTCGATCAGTTTCGAAGAACATGTGCTCCGTCCGGCACAGACCGATCCCCTCGGCCCCGTTGCGGCGAGCCCGTTCGGCCTCATGCGGATCATCCGCGTTCGCGCGAACTCCGAGGCGGCGTGTCTCGTCGGCCCACTCCAGCAGCTTCGTGAGCCACGGATTCTCGAGATCCGGCGTCACGGTTTCCAGACGACCGGCCCACACTCGGCCCGTCGAGCCATCGAGCGATAGCCAATCGCCTTCGCTAATGGTGTGACCGCCCACCGTCATGCGATGACCGGCATGATCGATGTGGAGATCAGAGGCACCGACCACTGCGGGACGCCCGAACTGGCGGGCGACGAGTGCGGCGTGGCTGGTACGGCCTCCTCGTGAGGTGACGATGCCACGCGCGGCGAGCATACCGTGCACGTCGTCGGGCTTGGTGTCGGGTCGTACCAGCACGACGTCTGCACCGTCTTTGGCCATCCGTTCAGCCGTGTCGGCGTCGAATGCCGCTTGTCCGACGGCTGCACCGGGCGCAACGGGGATCCCGGTGGCGAGTACCGGACCTGCGTCTGCTGAAGGATCCAGTCGTGGGTGCAAGAAGGCCTCGACCTGGGATGGAGACACACGAAGCAGGGCGGTGTCCTTGTCAATGAGCCCCTCCTCGGTCATATCGACCGCGATGCGCACCTCGGCCTCCGCCGTCCGCTTGCCGTCACGGGTCTGGAGGATCCATAGCTTGCCCTCCTCCACCGTGAACTCGATATCCTGCATGTTGCGATGGTGGGTCTCCAGTCGCTCTGCGATGGCATCGAGCTCGGCATGGATCGTCGGCATCCGATCCGACAGCGCGTCGATCGACTCCGTGTTTCGAGTGCCGGCTACCACGTCTTCACCCTGGGCGTGCTCCAGGTAGTCGCCTTCCAGCCCCGGTTCACCGGTGGTGCTCGAACGGGACATGCAGACCCCGGTCGCCGACTCCTCCCCCAGGTTGCCGAACACCATCATCTGCACGTTGACCGCGGTACCCAGCCCGTGGTCGATGCCGGCTGCGTTGCGATACGCAATCGCTCGTTGCCCGTTCCACGACTCGAATACAGCCTGGATCGCCTGGCGCAGCTGTTCGCGGGGGTCGTCAGGGACCTCGCAGCCCGCGTGGTTCCGCACAATTGCGCGGTATGTCTGTGTGAGTGCCGTCCAGGACTCGGCTGGAAGCTCATGGTCCTCGGCGATGTCCGCCTCGGCACGAGCCTCCGCGATGGCCTCCTCAAACGGCTCGTCGGGTACACCCAGGACAACGCTCCCGAACATGTGCAGGAGTCGCCGATACAGGTCGTATGCGAAACGTTGCGAGGTCCGAGTCGCAAGGGCTGCGGTGATCTCCTCGTTCAGTCCGATGTTGAGGACTGTGTCCATCATGCCGGGCATCGAGAACCGTGCACCTGACCGGCAGGACAGGAGCAGGGGATTGTCGAGATCTCCGAACATGCGTCCGGTCGACGCCTCCACCGCGTCCAGGCAGCGCTCGACACCTGGCCATACGTCGTCAGAGAGCTGGTTGCCGGCCGCAAGGTAGGCATTGCAGGCTTCGGTGGTCACGGTGAAGCCGGGCGGGACCGGAATCCCCAGGCGGGTCATATCCGCCAGATTCGCGCCTTTTCCCCCGAGGAGGCCCCGCACCTGCTCCCAGTTTCCGGCTGCCTGTTCAGCAGCGTCGAGTTCTGAGAAGAGATAGACCGACGGTGACACGATTCCCCCTAGGGTGCGTGGGTGTACGCTCAGGGTGGCGCAGTGAGCAGTAACATTCTGCCCACGAGGACTCGGCGCGACTGCCGGGAGAATTCCCCGCTGCGGTGTCGGGGACCTCGTACTTGGCCTAAGCCCGGAGCTGTGCTCTCACGCGCTCGGCGATTTCGTCGCCGATCGCGAGCGATGCCGTGGCCGCGGGGGACGGAGCATTGATCGCGTGCACCGCACCCTTGCCCTCGGACCAGACAAAGTCGTGGATGAGTTCGCCCTCGGGGCTCATGGCTTGAGCCCGCACCCCTGCGCCCGCCGGCACCAGGTCAGCGTTGGTGACCTCCGGGACGAGGCGCTGAAGCGCGGAGACGAAGCGGCGACGGTCGAAAGATTGGCTCAACTCTCGTGCGACCATGTGCGGGTACTTCGCCATGAAACGCCACAAGCCGGGGAATGTGAGCGCCCCACCCAGATCGAGCACGTTGATCGTCGCGAGGTCATATCCCTCGCGCGCGAACGCGAGGACGGCATTGGGGCCCGCGTCGATGC
>JAKMDG010000565.1 GCA_022428035.1 Longimicrobiales bacterium | reverse complement strand
GGACGCCGCCGACTACGCGCTCGCGTGGATCGACAAGCTCCAGGCCATGGCTGAAGAATGGCCGTACTGGAGATCAGACGCCGAACAGGCCCATGTGTACGGGCAATTCGATGAAGCTCGGAATGTGTATCGCACCCGGAGAGCTGAAGCCGAGGGCCGCTGACCGGTAACCGACAGTCCGCCGTCGGCCTGATGAGTACACAGGGGGGAGCCGCACTGGAGGCTCCCCCCTGTGCAGATCATCCGAAGATCGCACCCAAGCCACCGAAGAGGAGACTGGTGGCCAGCCCCAGCGCGCCCATCAACACGCCGAGCACGAGATTCATCGCGCTGAGCGTGAGGCTTCCCCAGAACGCCGCACCGAAGCCATCGACCTCGAAGCCGTCGACGAATGAGGCTGCCGCCATGAGCACCACCGCATTGATGACCAGCAGGAACAGACCGAAGGTCAGGAACGTGATGGGTAGCGAGATGAGCACCAGAAGCTTGCCCAGCGTCATCTGCGCGAGGCCGAGCACGATCGCGCCGAAGATCGCGGCCTTGGCATCGCGTACCTCGACGCCTTTGACCAGCTGTCCGACGATCCACAGCAGGACCGCGTTGAGTACGATCTGAATCAGGATGCCTGTCATGCTCTCTATTCCTCCCCACATCAATTACGTCGACACTTCCCATGTCATCCTTGACGTGAAAACGACCGAAACAGTTTCTACGGTTCGTTAGCCACAGCGCTCACCCCTGCCCCGCCATGCTCTCTCGCGCACCCTCGATGCTCGCCGTCGCTGTCTTCGTCCCTCTCCTGTCGTCTTCGGCATGTGATGACGAGATCGCCAGGTTGCCGAGCCCCGTACAGTGGTATGCGGTTACCACGCCCCTTGGCGTGATCGACGTCGCTGTGGTCCCCCCGGCGGAGCCGGGCATCATTGATCACCCCGTGCTTCTGGCCCTGCCATGGGGCTCAGGCAACGCGGAGTTGACCGAATCGTTCGTCCGTAGCTACTGGGCTGAAGCCCCCGCCGCGAGCGGCTACTACGTCGTGGCGCCCGCGGTGTACGGGCCCAGTCTTCAGGATGACGCCAGCGACCTGCTCCCGGCGTTATTCGACTGGATCGAGTCGACCTTGGGTGCGGATACGGAAACCGTAGCACTCGTGGGCGCGTCCAACGGCGGCCGAGGTGCCTTTTTCGCTGCGCTATCGGACCCAAGTCGGTTCGATGCGATGCTCGTGCTGCCCGGTCAGTACAGCGGAGAGGCCGAAGACCTGGCGCCGCTGGCCGGCATACCGATCCGGATGATCGTCGGAGAATTCGATACCACGTGGGTGGATGCAACGCGAACGACGCAGGACGCCCTCGAGTCCGTGGGCATCGTACCCGCCGTCGACATCGCAGGGGCCCAGGGACACGTCATGAACCTGCTGTCTGAGGGGCTTGTCAGCTGGATCGACGAGGCCCTCGAGCGCTAGTGCAACGGAGGGTTCTACCCTGCGACATCTTCGAGAGTCTTCGGACGCGAACTCCGGCTAGCCGGCTGTGTCGTCCCAGCTCATCTGGGCTGCATGATCATTGGACCGGATCGCCGCATCGAGACATGCGTCGTTCAGTTCTTCCTCGTCCGAGATCGCACCGGGTGAACCCTGCCCGCCAGTCCACGTACGTACCTCCTGAGCTCGCTTCGGAAAGCCGAACATGTCGAGCGTGTCTGCAGCGGCCTCTACGAACTGAGGATCTGCGCTGATCCGGGCCATGCCGTAGACCTGCGTCGCGGCACGTGCACCCACGCCACCCTCTTCAGCGGCGTGGGCGTAGTCCCTGAGGTGCATGAGCGCCATGGCCTGATGCCGCGCCGCGAGATCCAGCCAGGTGAGCGTACACAGCGTCCGAATCGCCGACGGGCGGACCCGGATGATCTTATTTGCTACGCCGCGTGCGAGCTCTCGCTGCCTGTCCTCGAGGAAGGCGTCGATCGCCTTCCCATAATAGACGACAGCCCGCTCACCTTGACTTGCCTTCAACGCGAGGTCTCCGGCCTTGTTGAACGCGGTACCGACGTAGCCCGGACGGGCGCGCTCCGCCTCCTGCTCGAGTCGAGCCAGGTCTGCGTCGATGTCCTGCGGCGTCTTTCCCGAGTCCGAACTACGGAAGAGGCGTGAGAGAAAGGACATCGGGCCAGACTCTACTCGACGACTTCGAAGAGTTCGATATCGAAGATGAGCGTCTGATTCGGGCCGATGGCCCCTCCGGATCCGTTCGGTCCGTACGCAATGTCGGCGGGAATCCAGACGCGGATCTGACCACCCTCGCTGAGAAGGAGCAGCGCTTCCGTGAAGCCTGGAATGAGTCGACCCGGCGCACTCGAGAAGACCACAGGATCGCCCTCGTACGAGGAGTCGAACTCGGTGCCGTCGATCAGCGAGCCGCTGTAATGGAGTCGAACGTCCTCTCCACCGGCCGGAGATGCACCATCGCCCTCACGCATCATCTCGTATTGCAGACCACTCTCCGTGGTGACCACGCCGTCACGCTGGCCGTTTTCCGCCAGGAACGCCTGCCCTTCCGCGAGGTTGTCCTCGGCCTGGCGAGAACGATCCGCCTGTGCCGCAGCCTCGATCTCCTGCCCGAATTGCTGCAGAACGGTCTGGAGCTCCGCCGGCTCGATGTCCGGGTCGTTGCCCTGCAGCGCGTCTTCAATGCCGCGCATGAAGGCAGCGCGATCCAGACGCTCGCTGGCGTCCGAAAGCTGTTGGCCGACATTCAGGCCAATGCCGTAGCTGGCCTTCTGGTCGTTCGAGTCTAACGCCGCATTGTCGAACGAAGCGGACGAGCCATCCGGTGTCGAGCACGCACCGAGCGCGATGGAGGCGGCGAGCAATGCCACACCGATTCGGACAGTCATCGGAGATCCTTGGGAAGGTCGAAATTTGGGGCTCAGGAACCTAACCCGAGCCCTCCGCGAGCCCAACGTCGACGTCTGTCCGAATCGACCTGCCGACCACAAGTTGTCCAACCTCATTACATAGTTCGATTCGTCGGAGAGTCCACGATGTTGAAGACGCTAGTGAGGATGGGGGCGATCACCGCCCTCGTCCTCCCCACGCTACCCGCCGCGGTGCTCGGCCAGTCCGCTGATCCGCAGGCAGTCCTCGCGGACAAGAGTTTTGTCGCCCCGACCAGTGACATCGCCGACATGGTGCTGGCGCCCCGGTACCTGAACGTGGCTCTGACGAACGTCAGTCCGAATAAGCGCTGGTTCGTCAACGAGGTTGGAGACGGCCCCGTCACGATGGATCGCTTTTCGAAGGACTTCGACGAGCTGGGCGGCGTCTTCATCGATTACAAGGCGAATCGACATCGGAATCTGACGATCCGGACAAATGTCGGTCTGACCGTGATCTCGGCCGTAGACGGGTCGGTGACAGAGGTCGATGTGCCGGATGGCGCCCGGGTCTCGAACGCGACCTGGTCTCCCGACGGCAACCGGCTCGCATTCTACGTCCACACGGATGAAGAGACGCACATCCATGTCGCCGACCCCTCGGACGGAGACAGCCGTCGCGTCACGAGTCGACCCGTACTCGCCACAATGGTCACCGGCTTCGAGTGGACCAGCGACGGTCAGGAGATCGCCACGGTCCTCGTGCCGGACGACAGGAGCGCCCGGCCACTTCCGTCGCGGATCCCAACCGGTCCACAGGTGAAGCAGACGGAAGAGGGTGAGAACATGCTGCGCACTTACGCGAGCCTGATGGCGACGCCATACGACGAGGAGCTCCTCGAGTGGCATGCGACGGGCCAGCTCGCGGTGATCGACGTCGACAGCCGAGACGTGACCGAGATCGGTGCCCCGTCGATGATCACGACCTTCGATTTCTCTCCGACCGGCCAGCACGCACGCGTCGAGACGATGAAAAAGCCCTTCAGCTACGTCGTCCCGGTACGAAGCTTCGGCCACGTGGAAGAAGTGTGGGACCGGAACGGCACGGCACTGGTTCAGCTCGCAGACGAAGACACCCAGACGGGTCTCGACGGCAATCTTCCGACGGCACCGGGTGTAGGGGGCGAGTCAGATGAGCCCGACCGCCGCAACCGGGCGTGGCGGGCCGACGGCGCCGGGCTGACCTTCCTCCAGGAGGCTGCGGCGCCGGAGGACGAAGACGAGGCTGCGGATGACGATGAGAGCCGCCCGGCGGACCGCGTGATGCTGTGGGCTCCGCCCTTCGATGATGCCTCCGCCTCCGTCGTGTACGAGACGGAGTCGCGGATGTCCGCTCATCGCTTCAATGCGGCCCACTCCATGCTTTTCGTTACGGAGCGTCCACGAAACGGCGGTGGCAGCAACGCTCCCGGTGGTACGGTAACAGAGTACGCTGTCGACCTCTCGACCCCCGAGACGACGTTCACGATCGTCGAGTACGAGTCTGACGACTTCTACGACAACCCGGGCTCGCTCATCAACGAAGGTGGACGAGTGCCTGCCAACAACCGGTTCGGCGGGGGCGGCGGCGAAGCTCAGGTCGTGGAAACGTCGGCCGATGGCGCTGCCGTCTTCCTTTTCGGCAGCGAGTACAACGAAGACCCGATGCTGGAGAGCCCGAAGAACTTCATCGATCGTGTCGACATCCGGTCCGGTGATAAGACCAGGGTGTTCGAGGCCGACAACGACGGCGAGTACAATAGGGTCGTCTCGGTCCTCGACGCAGACGCCGCATCGTTTGTCGTCGCGCGGGAGTCCCCGACTGAAATCGCGCA
>JAKMDG010000521.1 GCA_022428035.1 Longimicrobiales bacterium | reverse complement strand
CGACGCGCGGCCCGGGAGCCCCTGCAGTACGTGATCGGGCATCAACCGTTTCGGGAACTTGTGTTGACGATCGCTCCCGAGGTGCTGATTCCCCGGCCTGAAACAGAACAACTCGTCGACGTGATTCTCAACTGGCTGGCGGCCGAGCATATCCAGCAGCCGACGGTACTCGATATCGGGACTGGCACAGGCGCGATTGCCCTGTCACTGGCGGCTGAGGCGGAGGCCACGGTGACTGCGACTGACGTATCGATCGCCGCACTCGGGATCGCCCGGAGCAATCGTCTGGCGGCCGGTCTCGTCCAGCGCGTCGAGCTTCTCGACGGCTCACTCTTCGAACCTGTGGAGCCAGGAGCCAGCTTTCACGTGATCGTGTCGAACCCCCCGTACATCGCGGAGGTGGACGAAGAGACGTTGGAGCCCGAGGTTCGTGACTGGGAACCGCGACGTGCACTCTTCGCGGGGGCAGACGGACTCGATGTGATTCGGGGTCTCGTCTCAGGTGCTAGGCGACATCTCAGACCCGACGGCTTGTTTGCGATGGAGGTTGGTTCGGGACAGGCCCGGACGGTAGCGTCTTTGCTCGAGACATCTGGCGACTATGCTGCAGTTCGTATCGAGAAGGACCATGCAGGACTTGAACGCTTCGTGCTCGCGCAGGGGGCGAAAACCGATCATCGGGGGTTGGCTGAGCCGGCGCCCTCTACAGGAGATGTGTGATGGCGGGGATTTTCGACATGGCGAAGGATCTCGGCAATTCGCTAGCGCGGACCGACGAGTACCAGGCTCTCAAGCGGGCTTCCGACGCGGCTGAAGAGGACCGGGATCTGGTCGAGCTGAGAAACCGCATCCAGTCGCTGGAGGCAGAGCTTCAGGCCACAATGCAATCCGGCCAGGAGCCGAGCGAAGAAATGAAGTCGTCGTATGGGCAGGTGGCAGAGGAGTTGCAGGCCATGCCTGCGTTCCAGCGTGTCGTCGCCGCGCAGACGAACTTCGAGAAGGTGATGTACAAGGTGAATGAGACCGTAGCGAAGGGCATCGAAGAGGGTGCTCAGAGCCGGATCATCATCGCTTCCTAGGCGCTTGCTGACGACATGTCGGCGGACAACAACGAACCCATCGAGGACAACGTGAACAAGCCCGAAGAGATCAAGCCAGCCGCAGGTAAGCTCGGCGTGCTCCTCCCAGGATTCGGCGCGGTAGCGACGACCTTCGTCGCTGGCGTCGAGGGTGCCCGTCAGGGCCTGGCGAAGCCGATTGGCTCGCTGACGCAGATGAACACCATCCGTCTCGGCAAGAGAACGGACGACAACACCCCGTTGATCAAGGACTTCGTGCCGCTCGCCGGCCTCGAGGACCTCGTATTCGGTACCTGGGATCCGATCCCGGATAATGGGTACGAGAGCGCGATCAACGCCGGCGTGCTCCACAAGGAAGAACACCTTGATCCGATCAAGGACTTCCTGTCGTCCATCAAGCCGATGCAGGCCGCCTTCAGCCCAGACTACGTCAAGAAGCTGAATGGGTCGAACGTCAAGAGCGGCACGAAGAAGGAGCAGGCGGAGGAGCTCCGAGCGGACATCCGTCGCTTCATGAAGGACAACGGCTGCGATCGCGCGGTGATGGTCTGGTGCGCATCGACCGAGGTGTTCCTGCGCCCCGGCGCGGCGCATGAGACGATCGAGACGTTTGAAGCTGCCATGGAGGCTGATGACCCGGCGATCGCCCCCAGCATGCTGTACGCCTACGCTGCGATCATGGAGGGCGTGCCGTACGCGAACGGCGCTCCGAACCTGTCCGCGGACATTCCGGCGCTCGAAGAGCTCGCCAAGCAGAAGGGTGTGCCGATCGGCGGGAAGGACTTCAAGACAGGCCAGACGCTCATGAAGACGATCCTGGCCCCGGGCTTCAAGACCCGGATGCTGGGGCTCTCTGGCTGGTTCAGCACAAACATCCTGGGGAACCGGGATGGCGAGGTGCTCGACGATCCTGAGTCCTTCAAGACGAAGGAGGAGTCGAAGCTCGGCGCTCTGGAGCACATCCTTCAGCCGGAGAAATACCCGGATCTGTACGGCGAGATGTATCACAAGGTGCGGATCAACTACTACCCGCCGCGTGGTGACAACAAGGAAGGCTGGGACAACATCGACATCTTCGGATGGATGGGGTACCACATGCAGATCAAGGTCGACTTCCTGTGCCGTGATTCGATTCTTGCGGCGCCGATCGTCCTCGATCTCGCACTCTTCCTCGATCTGGCCGGTCGCTCGGGCATGAGCGGCATCCAGGAATGGCTGTCGTTCTACTTCAAGGCACCACAGACGGCGCCGGGGCTGTACCCGGAGCACGACATCTTTATCCAGCACTGGAAGCTCAAGAACACGCTGCGCTGGATGATGGGTGAAGAGATGGTCACGCACCTTGGTGTCGAGTACTACGACTGATCTGGAATGAAGAGCGAGACGCCAGCGTGCCTCGGCACGAAGACGACGGTGCATCGGCGCCACGTCGGGGATGAGTAGCGCCGGCGCTCGGGATGGATCGTTGTTCATCGTTCTCGAAGGCGGTGATGGGGCGGGTAAGACCACTCAGGTCGCGCTCCTCTCCGCGTGGTTCAATGCCCTCGGGCTTCCGCATGTGTCGACGCGGGAGCCCGGAGGCACGCCTGTAGGCGAGGCGATCCGCTCGATCGTTCTGGCCGGGCCGGAGATGGATATGCCTGCCGAGTCGGAGCTCATGCTCATCCTGGCGGCGCGCGCCGCGTTCATTCGGGATGTGGTTCGTCCGGCTCTCGACGATGGCCATCTGGTCCTCGCGGATCGCTTCTCACTGTCGACGATGGCCTACCAGGGATACGGACGAGGGCTCGATCTCGATCAGGTCCGGGAGGCGATCTCGATCGCGACGGGCGGTTTGTCGCCGGATCTGTACAT
>JAKMDG010000516.1 GCA_022428035.1 Longimicrobiales bacterium | reverse complement strand
CCGTAACCGACGGCAGTCAGTATCGCGGGTGCCCCCACTGCCAGCCGCAATCCGAGGACTCTAGCCTCGGGCGACCTCTCGAAGGCGTCGCGCAGTCGGGACGTGCTTACGAATCGGCGACCAGATCCCTGGCTGAGGCAACGACGGCCTCGGACGTGATGCCAAACTTCTCATAAAGGACCTCGGCCGGAGCGGATGCTCCGAAGTGATCGACTCCGATCGAGTGACCTTCGGATCCCACCCAGCGATCCCAGCCGAACGTGCTCCCTGCTTCCACGGATACCCGCGCTTTCACGGAGGGAGGAAGAATCTCGTCCCGATATGCGGTGTTCTGTAGGCCGAAAAGATACCAACTGGGCATGCTTACTACCCTCGTGGGAATCCCGTCGGCTTCGAGCTCACTGCGCGCGTCAAGCGCGAGCGACAACTCCGATCCGCTCGACATGAGGATGACGCGTGGAGTCCCCTGGGAAGCCTCGGCGATCACGTACGCGCCGCGCCGCAGTCCGTCCGCGGCTGCGAGACGTTCCGCAGCCGAATCTTCAGCGGCCGCAGCGCTACCCTCTCTCGTAAGCACAGAGACTTTCTGTCGACTCAGTGCGAGAAAAGACGGTCCGTCGGTGCGCTCTATGGCTACACGCCAAGCCACCTCCGTCTCCGGGCCATCACCAGGCCGGAGATCCATGACATTCGGGATCGCGCGTAGCGAAGAGAGCTGCTCGATGGGCTGGTGCGTCGGGCCGTCTTCACCGAGACCAATCGAGTCGTGTGAAAAGACGTAGACCGGCGGCTGGCCCATGAGGCCCGCGAGCCGAATGGCCGGACGCATATAGTCCGAAAAAATCAGGAACGTACCGGCGAACGGCCGCACGCCACCGTGCAGCGTCATTCCATTCATGATGGAGCCCATCGCATGCTCGCGGACACCGTAGTGCACGACTCTCCCAGCGGGAGACTCCGGCAGAAGACTTTCCGCCCCACTGATGTCCGTCTTGTTCGAGCCCCCGAGGTCAGCGGATCCTCCTACCAGATTCGGCATGCCGGCTGCGAGTCCCTGAATCACCTTGCCCGACCAGCCACGGGTCGCGTCTGACGAGGCTACGCTGGCCAGGTCCGGCACGTGAGCATCCCAACCCGCAGGAAGCTCACCCGCCATCAGCGATTCATATTGTGCGGCCAGATCTGGGTATTCAGCCTTGTACGCCTCGAAGCTCTGGTCCCACGTCTCGTGAAGTTTTTTCCCGTTATCGACGCATCGGGCCCAGTGCTCTCGCGCTCCGGCATCGACATGGAACGGCTCCATCGAGGGATAACCGAGATTCTGCTTCGTGGCTCGAATCTCGTCATCTCCAAGCGGCGCTCCGTGTGACGAGGCACTGCCAGCCTTGCCCGGAGATCCATAGGCGATCGTAGTCCGCAATACGATCAGTGACGGACGGCCCGTCTCTTCCTTGGCCTCGGTAATCGCGAGATCGATGGACTCGAGATCGTTCCCGTCGTGAACGTGCACAACGTGCCAGCCGTACCCCTCGAAGCGCTTGGCCTGGTCGGTCGACGTAGACAGATCGGTCGAGCCTTCGATGGTGATCCGGTTGTCGTCGAAGATCCAGATCAGCTTTCCAAGTCTCTGGTGTCCAGCGATCGCAGCAGCCTCGTGAGACACGCCTTCCATCACATCACCATCGGAGCACAGGACGTAGGTTCGATGGTTGATGATCTGGTGACCGGGCCGATTGAAATGTTCGGCGAGCCAACGCTCAGCAATGGCGAATCCGACCGAGTTCGCCACTCCCTGACCCAGGGGTCCGGTGGTCGTTTCGACTCCAGGCACGTGCCCATACTCAGGATGCCCGGCGGTCGGGGAGCCCCACTGCCTGAAGTTGCGGATCTCCTCTTCGGAGATGTCATATCCACTCAGGTGAAGCAACGAGTAGATGAGCATCGAAGCGTGCCCAATCGAGAGAATGAACCGATCACGGTCCAGCCATGTCGGATCCGCCGGATTGTGGTTGAGATGCCGGTGAAACAGCACATAGCCGACAGGAGCCAGTGCCATCGGCGTACCCGGATGTCCGGAGTTGGCCTTCTGCACCGCATCCATGGAAAGAACTCGAACCGCGTCGATCGCCAGCTGCTCGGTCGTACTCATTGTCGCTCTCTGTCCATTGTGATGATCACCGTAACCAACATCCACCGGGCTCGATTGCACGCCACGTACGGAGAGGAACGAACGTGCGAATCAGCCTACCACAAAGTTCACGAGTCGACCGGGAACGTAGATGACCCGACGCTCGTCTTTGTCCTCGATATGCCGAGCCACGTTGTCGTCGGCGCGGGCTGCAGCGACAACATCAGCCTCCACAGCATCCTTGGGGACACTGATCGTCGCCCGCAACTTGCCGTTCACCTGCACCGCAACCTGCACCGTCGACTCGACGACCTTGGAGGCATCGAATGTGGGCCAGTTGGCACCGTCGAATACGCTACCCGCGTGTCCGAATCGTTCCCAAAGCTCTTCAGCCATGTGTGGCGCGAAGGGCGCGACCATGACGACGAGAGGCTCGATCTCAGCCCGCACGGCGGAACGTCCCCCCGAACGAATCACGTTCAGGCACTCCATCATCGCAGCGATCGCCGTGTTGTATCCAAGCTCGGGAAGCTGCTCGGTAACCTGTCGGATCGTTTGATGGATCTTCCGCTCGACATCCGGATCGGGCTGACCCTCGTCGGCTGAAACCGCCGTGTCCCATAAGCGGTGCAGGAATCCATAGGGGCCCTGGATGCCCTGCGGTCGGTAGTCTCCACCCTCTCCAAACGGCCCCAGGAACATCAGGTACGTCCGGAACGTGTCCGCTCCGAACTCCTCAATAATCGGATCCGGTACGATTACGTTGCCCTTGCTCTTGGACATCTTGGCGCCGTCGGCGATGATCAGCCCATGAGCGCGGAACACGTCGTACGGCTCCTCGAAATCGATGTGACCCATGTCCTTGAGCACCATCGTGATGAAGCGCGAGTACAGCAGGTGCAGAACTGCGTGCTCATTCCCACCGATGTACGTATTTACGGGCAGCCAGTTCTTCGTGATCGCGGAATCAAAGGGCTTGTCGTCGAAATCCGCCGACGGATACCGGATGAAATACCAGCCGGAATCCAGGAAGGTGTCAGACACGTCGGTCTCGCGTCGTGCCTCAGCATTGCACTCCGGGCACGTCGTGCGGTACCACTCCTCCACGCGGGCGAGCGGGCTGACACCGGAATCGTCAGGCTTGAAGTCCTCCACGCGGGGCAGAACGACCGGCAGGTCCGCTTCGGGCACGGCGACCGGACCACACGCGTCACAGTGTACGATCGGGATCGGCGGGCCCCAATACCGCTGACGCGAAATGCACCAGTCGTGCAGGCGGAAGTTGATCTTCGCGTCGCCACATCCCTGTTCCGCTAACCAGGCGGTCACAACCTCGACCGACTCGGTGACGTCCAAACCGGTGAAGTCGCCAGAGTTTACCAGGCGACCAGGACCCACATAGGCCTCCTCGAGCGGCGTATCTGCATCATCTCCGGCCGCCGCCACGACACGCAAGATCGGGAGTTCAAACTGCTCAGCGAATTCGAAGTCCCGCGCATCATGCCCTGGTACAGCCATGATCGCGCCGGTTCCGTAGTCCATCAGCACATAGTCGGCCACCCAGATCGGAATCAGCTCTCCCGTTGCGGGATTTCTACAGAAACCTCCGGTGGAGACACCGGTCTTCGACTTGTCCATCTTCTGACGTGCGACCAAGTCCTTCTTGGACGCCGTATCGATATACGCGTACACGGGGGCGCGCAGGCCATCGTCGACTACGGAGTCGACCAGGGGATGCTCCGGGGACAGCACGACGTACGTTGCCCCGAACACGGTATCCGGTCGAGTCGTGTAGACCTCGATGTTCGTACCCGTCTCGACACCGTCCGCGTCCACGACCGGGAAGCGCAATTGCGCGCCCGTACTCCGCCCGATCCAGTTCTTCTGGGCCTTGAGCGTCGTATCGGACCAGTCGATGCGGTCGAGGTTGTCCAGCAGTCGCTGTGCGTAATCAGTGATGCGAAAGAACCACTGTGCGATCCGACGCTGTTCGACAGGCGTTCCGCATCGTTCGCATTCACCGCCAACCACCTGCTCGTTGGCGAGCACGGTCATGCATGACGGGCACCAGTTGACCGGCGCTTCTTTGCGCTCCGCGAGCCCCGCCTTGAAGAACTGCAGGAAGATCCACTGGGTCCACTTGTAATACGATGGATCCGTCGTATCGACCGAGTGCTCCCAGTCGAACATCCCACCGATGCGGCGCAGCTGTCGCGTAAAATTCTTCACGTTCGATGGAATCAGATCCATCGGGTGAGTGCCGATCTTCAGCGCAAAGTTCTCGGAGTGAATACCGAACGCGTCAAAGCCCATCGGCTCGAACACGGTCTTGCCTCGGAGTCGCTGATAGCGCCCGTGCACGTCGGCGCCCGTAAAAGCATAGATGTTGCCGACGTGGAGACCCTCCGCAGAGGGGTACGGGAACATCATGAGGTTGTAGAACGGGTCCTCCGCGTTCTCCAACTCTTCACGAGAATACGTGTTCGTGCCGCGCGCCTCCCAGAGGCGCTGCCACTTCTGCTCCACCGCGGACGGGACGTACCCGTCCATCTCTTCGTTCGCCATGGCTACTGAGCGGAATTTCGCCGGCTGATCACTCCTGCCGAGGGCGCGACACTCCGATAAAACGGCCGGAGAGCTGCGCAGGAAAGGGCAAAGCTACACGGGCCAGGAAGCCCACCCAAGGGGCGAGCGCAGGCCCGCACCGGCCTGCGTATCAGATGCGATCGAGGCTGATCACAATCGTAGCTGGCTCAACCCCATTCCCGAAATCGAACGCTCCACTCTCATTCGTGAGTGTCATTCGGTCATTGTCGTGAACGACGACATACGTTTCCGCGCCAAGGGTCAGCAGCCCCTGACGGATATCAACAGCCCCGGAGCGATTCGATGGAGCCCCCAGGCCGTCGTCAAGCGTGGAACCAACGACCGGGGGCTGTACGGAATCGTCCACCGAAAGAGTGAGCAGCGCCCCGTCACGGGCCACAATGTCGACACGCAACGATGGGTTCGCGGTGCTCACGTGTTCATAGCTCGAAGCAATCCACAGACCGCCGATGTCGCCGATCTTGAACCCGAGCAGGGTGTCGCCGGCGCACGCGCCCAGCAACGGAATCGAGAGGGCGACGCATAGGCGAAGTTCAGCGCGCACAATGTCTCCGGCGGGTCGGCAAATCATGATGACGACGCCTTTACCCCGATGCATCCGCAAAGAGCCGCCAATCATGTATCTTCTGCCACAATGTCAAAACCCAAGAAGAAGATCTCGGGCGCGAGCCTCCGTCACGCGTTCGAGGAGATCATCTGGCCTCGTAAGAAGCTGATCGGGCTCGGACTCGTCCTGATCCTGGCCAACCGGCTGTCCGCGCTGGTCCTTCCCGCCGCGTCGAAGTACCTGATTGACGGCGCGCTCGCGATCACGCCCAATGCGAGCACTGACCCCCTCGGCCTGGACGCCCTTCCGGACCCCAGCATCGTACTCGGCGCGGTGGCCTTCGCGATCCTGCTTCAGGCGTCCACATCCTATGCGCTGACGATGCTCCTGAGTGTCGAGGCGCAGCACCTGATCGCGAGCCTCCGGGCTCAGGTACAGAGGCATGTCCTCGAGCTGCCGGTGCACGTCTTCGACAATACCAAGTCCGGTGAGCTCGTTTCACGGATCATGGACGATGTGGAAGGCGTCAGGAATCTCGTCGGGACCGGCCTGGTTCAGCTCGTGGGCGGCACGGTGACGGCGATCGTCGCGTTTTCCTTCCTCGTGCGCATCAACCCGATCATGACGGTGATCGCTCTGGTTCCCCTGGCTGCGTTCGGCTTCGTGTCGACCCGGGCCTTCCAGACGCTGCGCCCCGCATTCCGCGAACGAGGTAAGATCCGCGCCGAAGTGACCGGTCGTCTGACCGAGGCCCTCGGGGGCATCCGGGTGATCAAAGGCTTCCACGCCATCGACAAGGAAGGTGAGATCTTCCTCGAGGGTGTCATGCGCATCTTCAATAACGTGAAGACGACGCTTACAACGTCGAGCCTGGTCACCAGCCTGGGAACCTTCTTCATGGGGATGGCCAGTGTGCTCATCCTCGGGTACGGAAGCTGGCTGATCGGACAGGGGAGTCTCACGGCCGGAGACCTCGTCTCCTTTATTCTCTTCCTCGGATTCATGATCGCTCCGGTCATTCAGATGGCGAACATCGGCACTCAAATGACCGAAGCCTTCGCCGGTCTCGACCGCACGTCCGAGCTTCTCAGCTGGCCCAGGGAGGACGATGACCCCGGGCGCACGGAGACCATGCCCGCCGTCAAAGGGCATATCGTCTTCGACGATGTCCGCTTCCAGTACGAGGAGGACAAGCCGGTCCTGAAGGGTGTCTCGTTCGAAGCAAAACCTGGGATGGTCGTCGCACTCGTCGGGAGCTCTGGTTCAGGCAAGTCGACAATGGCAGGACTCGCTGCCTCGTTCCTTACACCGGTATCCGGACAGGTCACCGTCGACGGCGTGGACCTTCGGAGGGTGAAACTTGCTAGCTATCGCAAGCAGCTGGGGCTCGTCTTCCAGGACGACTTCCTCTTCGACGGAACGATTCGAGAGAACCTGCGTTTCGCCCGACCGTCGGCCACGGATCCCGAGATCGACGATGCCGCCGAGAAAGCCTATGTGACGGAATTCACGGATCGGTTCCCCGACAAGCTCGAGACGGTCATTGGGGAACGTGGCGTGAAACTGTCAGGGGGACAGCGTCAGCGCGTCACCATCGCGCGTGCACTGCTCGCCAATCCGAGGATTCTGCTTCTGGATGAGGCAACGTCTTCCCTGGATACGGAGAGCGAGGCACTCATTCAGGCGAGCCTCGACGACCTCCTGCGCGACCGCACCACGGTCGTCATCGCCCACCGCCTCACCACAATTCAACGGGCGGACCTGATCCTGGTCTTGGAAGACGGTGAGATCGTCGAGCGGGGGCGCCACGATGTGCTGATGGGAATGAAGGGCAGATACCACCAGCTGTACACGGTGCAGGCGCGGATCTAGTCCCGCGTAACCTGGAGACCTGGTCGCAGGTCAGCCGCCCAGCAGGGACCCGACTGAGAAGGTCATGTACTCCCGTTCGAGTCCGTTCGTCTCGAACGCACGCTGGTACCTGGCGCTGAGCGTGATCGTGGCCCCGCTCTCGCGAGGGATGCGGAGTCCGACCTCTCCCATCGCGCCCCGATGCCATTTGACGTCCTCGGCCGCCAGGGCACCCGACTCCGTTCGGCTCTCGATCCAGACCGTGCCACCGCCGACGCCAAACCAGGGCTGGATACCGTCCCTCGAGCCGAGCGCGAGGGTGCCTGTGACCATCAGCGGGACTGAGTTCACGTGCCGCAGCGCCCTGCCACTGATCGCCCCATCGGGAAAGACGCTGGTTCCCGTGTTTTCCTCCGACAATACATGCCAGCCGAACGAGGCTCCGATCGTGACATGATCCGTGGCACCACGCGCGATATCGATCGTGCCGCCACGCCACGAGAATCCGCCGGCGAACTCCCTCGTCTCGTCACTCATCGGGAGCACGGTCGAGTACTGCGTGTGCAACGTCCATCTACCGGCACGCTGCGCGCTCACCGCGGACACGCTACCCCCCCACATGAGCAGAGCCAGGATTACCCGCCCACACTTCGTCATCAATCTGGTGCTCACGCTAAAGATACGGTGACTGATCGAAGGCCTGCCGGATCAGCGACTGAAACCGCGAGACCACACTGGCTTCGGTGCCTGTGAAGAGTCCATCGATGGTCCCGGCCCAGATCGCAGGAATGACTCGTGCTTCCGTGGGCGTCTGACCGGAAGCGATCATCGTGATCTGAAGTGTGCCCGGACTGCGCACACCCGCGTACTTCCCTGCCCATGGGTACCGGGGCGTCCAGCCTGTATCCCACGAGGGGGACCACCGACTCCATCCCTCGAACCAATCCCAATAGCCCCACCAGAACGGATCCGTCCAGCGGGGGAGCTCGTCGACGTTGACGGTGAGTACGACGACGACATCGGGAGCAGTCAGAGAAGAGGGAGCAAGCCGCGTATAGCCCAAGGCCGCGAACTCGGTCGCGACCGCATCCAGGACCTGCTGATCGAGGTCAGAAGCCGGGGGTAGATCGGTCCCCGCTGCGTCGACACGGATGATCGTGTCCGGCATCACGTAACTGGTAAGAGATCCGAATGAAGCCGCGGGGTCGTACGCGGTCACAACGAGATCGAGCTCACCAACACCCTCGATCACACCTGGATAGCAGGCGGTCCCGACGGCAATCACCATCGAGCCAACCCAGAGCACGGCGCGCCCACTGAACCGCCGCCATCGCAACATCAGCCAGAACCCTCCGAGCCTGTGTTCTCGGCCACGAAGTGGAGCAGCCCCCCTCCGAAGTCGATCCAGAGGCCGGACTCGTCCATGGTGTACGTGCGGGTGCTCTCCAGGCCGATCAGGAAAATCTGTTCGAGCCGCATCGCCTTGTCGCGGCAAGCCATCCGAGTGGTGCTTACTGGGCCGACCACCAGTCGGCCACCGCGGCCGGCGTCGTACGTGGCATTGAAGCGGTTACAGCCCGTTGACCCTGTCATGATACGAGAGCCTGCAGGATTGGCTTCCTCTGAGAACATCACGGTCGGCTCCGCACCCGTCGCTGGATCAACGTCTTCACCATCCACCATGTCGATGGAGACCAGTCGCCACGGATGATCAGAAAGAGCCGGCCCTTCCGAGCTCGGAACCACCGAAGCGGCCTCGTTTGCGGGCTCACCAGAGCTCGGCGCCCCTCCTCCGCCCCCGCAGGCCCCGATCGCGAGCGAGAAGACGAGGGCGATCCCATAGCGGTGCAGCTGCGTCATCTCTGAAGCTTCTCCCGGTTCATCATCAATAAGCACGGAGTTCACCTTCTGCCGGGAGCGAGTGCTCCTTCCCAGGCACAACCACGCCGCACGTCGCCCCCAATGTCCAGCGTAGCCATCCAGGTATACACCGAGCCGGTCATCGAGTCGGAACACTGCTCCCGACTCAGATCCAACCGAAGCTGTACGGATTCAGGTCCTGTGGACAGGGATTCGAATCGCCATCCGTTCTCGAGCAGCGTAGGTCGAGCACCCGCAAAGATGGTGGGAGGGATGTCAGGCGTCGCCAGGCTGATCCGATCCGCGAACACGCGAAGGTGCCAGAACGGCTCCTGACCACTCGCCTTGAAAAGCACGTCCGAGAGTTCCTCACCACACCTGAACCCTTCGTCAGCAGACTCCGCTCGCAAAAGCGCCACAAGCCTCAGCTGGCCCGGGTAGTCTGCTCCGAACCCGGCCGCGGGCGCTGCTTCCCGAACACCGTCGACTTCCACGAAGACCGGCGCGTACGCTTCCCTGGCGATCTCTTCATAGGCCCGCTGAACGGATTCCACGGGAATCACCCACAACTCTGTTTCCTCAGCACACGGTTTGAACGTCCGAAGCTCGGGACCCATCACCAGCATGCCGCTCAGAACCCCATCCTGCGACGGCATAGGCTGGCCAGCCTCTCCCTCGAAATCCTGAGGGGAATCAGGCTGATCCTCAACATCAGTGGAGCACGCAATCAGAACGAGGACTGCGGCTGCGGCGGCGGCGGCGGCGGCGGCGGTGAATGAACGCATGACCTTCAGGACAAGAGCGGTGATCGTCTGAACTCCAACGGTTATCGGCAGTTGCCAGCGAACGCGACCAGCTGGCTGGGAATTGTGGCCTCGACGTCATCGCCGGGACCGAGCGAAACCCCCCGGGTGATGCAGCGTGGCCCGAGAATCACATCGAACTCCATCTGGACGGCCTGGATCGCGTCTATGGGGTGGTGGAAGACCTCAGACGCGTTCGAACGAACAGAGCCGAGTCGTTCCCGCTGCCCGTCCACCCACAGGTAGACACGTGCCTCATCAAGCTGCTGGTTACGAACGGTAATCGTGAGAATTTCGCCATCGGCGCCGGAAAAACCCCGAGCCAGGCCCGTGGAGCCTGAGGACGCGCATCCGGCCGTGATGCCGCAAATCAGAATCAGCGTCAGAGTCGAGCGAGATATCAATCTGTGGGTCATGGTCCGCTCCCTGGGTGAGTGGAAAGCACTCGGTGACTCAGCATTCTGTACGACGTCCGATGTGGTGCGTGTTGCACCACATTCACCCTCTTTGACGCAAGAGATTCAGTTCCCTGCAAGCGGATTGTAGGGGCGGGTCGTCAGGTCCAGGGCGCTCCCATACCAACGACTGCGTTCCACCTGCGTGGGCCACGAGCGACGATCGAGCAAGCCGAACAACTCGGTATATATCCGGAACATGACGCCCCTGGTATCGCGCTCCCCAGTGATCGGGAGCCCAACGTCGATCCGAACAGTGTTCGATGCCCCGGCGGGCAGGCCGAAGCGAAATCCGGCACCGGCACCAGCACGCCAGTCCGAGTCCTCACCGAACGGCACCGCCCCGGCCCATCCTCGACCAACGTCGGTAAAGAACGCGAGACCCACATCTGCCCAGCTCGTACTGAGCTGGGGAATCGAAAAGCGCTGTTCGATCGTGGCGAGAAGGCGGCGCGCTCCAGGATACGCGTCGTCGTTGTAGCCCCGGATACCCTCGCGACCGCCCAGAGTGAGCTGGAATGGACGGTCGAGACCGTGGCCCGCGGTGTATGTGATGCGCGCGAAGAGGCGCGTACCCACGGACGGAAGCCAATAGGCGCTGCCCCCGAGATCGTAGATCAGGTCTCGCCACCCCGCAGACACCTGATCAGAGCCTGTCTTCGAGGTCCCGATACGCCGCGTCTGCACATCCCCCGACAGGCGGACGTAGCTGTGAGCAGTCTGATATCCCCAGAGGCCCTGGGCGCGAATGAAGACATCGGACGGACTCCCTCTCGATTTCGTGACAGCCGGAGCGACGCTGACGAGGAGGCTGCTTCCCGTGACGATATCCTGGGGCGCCTGCAGTGCGTCCAGGCCGAGCACACTTCCGAAGGTCAGATCTCGAATACCGAGCGTGACGCTGAATCGATTCGCCGCATGTGCGCGCATCTGGCTCGAGATCTCGCTGCGGAACGGGTCCGCTGCTTCGAGCGGTTGGTCGAATTGATCGTCCACCACCAGCGCGAACCCTGCGGCACCGAACGGGAAGCGGATCTCCTCGCGAGACACACCCACGCCGGTCACCAGACGTGGGCCTGCCGCATCCCCGAAGCGCCGCTGCACCGTGAGCCCGAATCGCTCTTCCTCGAACCGGAGGAGGGCCTGCGAATAGCCGGTCGCCGGGTCGACGGAATACGAAAAGTAATCGTCCCGGGACCGCGCAACCTGCCGGAATGCGCCGGCTCCGAGTTCACCCGTGTAGGGACGAAACAGAGATTGGCTGTAATAGGCACCCGACCGTGTGTCGCCACCGTGAAGCGTACCGTCGACACGGGTGCCAAAGAGGTTCGGCTGCCGCGAAATGAGGCCTACTCTCTGCCGATCCCGGTAACCCGCGCGGAAGAAGCCCAGCCGCGTACCAGTCCCCAGCACGTTGCGCTCGCTCACGCTGGCACCCGTGATCTGGGCGCCCCCATCGAAGGAGAGTGACAG
>JAKMDG010000510.1 GCA_022428035.1 Longimicrobiales bacterium | reverse complement strand
TGCTCGATCAGCTGCAGCCGCACGCGTCGAATGTCGTGGCCGACACGTTCTCGCACGTGACGACCGGCGGGGACTCGTTGACGCTGACGAACGTGCGCGCGCGGTTTGCCCCGCAGCAGAGCCGCCGCATCGTGATTCTGGCGCACTGGGATACGCGGCCGACGTCGGACCAGGCTGTCGATTCGGCGGACCACTCGATTCCCGTGCCAGGTGCAAACGACGGCGCCTCCGGGACTGCGGTACTGCTCGCGCTGGCCCCTTTACTTTCCGAGATCGCGCCGCCTCTCGGCGTGGATCTTCTGTTCGTAGATGGAGAGGACTACGGCCCCGGTGTCGAGGATATGCTGCTTGGCGCACGGCACTATGCCGAGACTGTCTCCGACGAAGATCGACCCATCTACGGGTTATTGCTCGACATGGTCGGTGACGCTCAGCCAAGCTTCCCGGTTGAACAGATATCCGCCCAGTTCGCGAATCCGATCGTTCAGAAGGTGTGGCGCGCGGCGGAGCGTCTCGGGTACCGGGACTACTTCCCCACGGCCGTCGGTGAGCCGCTCACGGATGACCACGTTCCCCTGATCGAGAACGGGATTCCAACCGCCAACGTGATCGATTTCACCTACGGACCCAACAATGGGTACTGGCATACGCCGCAGGATACACCCGACAAGCTGAGTGCAGCGACCCTCGGTATGGTCGGCCAGGTCGTCGTGGAACTCATCTACTCTGGCGGCTGACGCGGCGCGCCGGGACATTCCTGCGCCTGGATTCATCCAACCACAGCATTCACCCTGGGAGTTTCACGTGATCGACACCTCTTCCGTGCGCGTGGCGGCCGTGCAGGCCCCGGCCTTCCCGTTCAACAAGAACGGAGCCGTCGACACGGTCTGCTCGATGACCGCAGAGGCCGCGGCGGAGGGAGCGCGACTCGTCCTCTTTCCAGAAGCGTACGTCGGCGGGTACCCGTGGGGGCTCGCGTTCGGCACAGCTGTTGGCGGACGCTCAGATGCTGGACGCCATGTCTTCGGACGGTATTGGGACTCGGCGATCAATGTCCCCGGGCCCGAGTCAGACCGCATGGGTGCGGCGGCAAGAGACGCCGGAGTGTGGCTCTGCGTCGGGGTCATCGAACGTGATACGACGTACAGCACGGGAACGCTGTTCTGCACGCTCCTGTATTTCGGGCCTGACGGCACGCTTCTCGGCAAGCACCGAAAGCTCAAGCCGACGGCTGCTGAGCGCCTGATCTGGGGTGAGGGTGACGGAAGCACGCTCACGACAGTGGACACCGATTTTGGGCGTGTCGGTGGGCTGATCTGCTGGGAAAATTACATGCCGCTCGCGCGCATGGCGATGTACGGCAAGGGGATCCACATCCACCTGGCACCGACCGCCGATGCACGGGATCGATGGCAGTCGACGTTACAGCATATCGCGCTCGAGGGTCGTTGCTTTGTCCTGGGATGTAACCAGTACGTCCACCGGGACATGTACCCGGACGACCTGGAGATCGCAGCTGAACTGGAGGCCTGGCCGGAAACGTTGAGCGCTGGAGGCACAGCGATCTACGGACCGCTCGGCGAGGTCCTCGGTGAGCCGCTCTGGAACAAGGCCGGGATCGTCTACGCAGATCTCGACATGGGCGCGATTCCACGCAGTCGCTTCGATTTCGACGTGACCGGGCACTACGCTCGGCCCGACGTGTTTCGACTCATCGTCGACGAGTCACCCCACCCTCCCGTCGAGTAGGTCGCCATTCGCCTCGTTCGATCGGCGCTACCAGTCGAGAGGAGCTACCACTCGATCGAGCCCTGTTTCGTCGTATCGATGTCTTTCCCTTCGCCGCCGTCGAGCAGGACCTGCTCGATCTGCTCGTACAGGAAGTCGCGTGATTTTTGTTCACGCGGATCGAGCCCGTAGTGATTGATCAGCACCGTCTGATGTTCGAGCCAGTCTTTCCAGCAGTTGGCACAGACGGTGTTGACGATTCGTTCCCCCAACTCCGTCTTGAACGGGGGCTTTCCCAGGAGGGGACCGTTGCCACAGCGGCGGCATTCTATGGAGTCAGCAGTCATGTTGGATCGCAGTTGGGGGCGAGAGGCCAAGGGTACCCTGAGCGCGTCGAGGCGATCCCTCGACAGCGCCCATGTGAGACAGGTGTCGTAGACGAGCGCTGCATACTCGCGTTAATTTTTCGCGCTGGTTTTCAATCGATTTCGGGTTCACTGAGCGTCATGGGGCTGATCGATGCCTTTGAAGAAGAAGCAACTAGAACACCTTGAGAAACGCCTTTTAGAAGAACGGGCGCGTGCCCGAAAGGCATTGGGCCTCTTCGACCAGAGGAGTCAGGCTGATCGTGACTCCAGTGATTCCGACATGTCGTCCTACACGGATCACATGGCTGACCAGGGCACCGAGGCCCAGGAGCGTGAGAAGGCCGCCGCCTTCGCGACGAAGGAAGGGCGGTACCTCTATCGCCTCGAGGAGGCGCTCCGTCGGCTCTACGCAGACCCCGATACGTTCGGAAGCTGCCACACGTGTGCATCCGATGTGGGATTCGAGCGCCTGGACGCGCTGCCCCACGCCAGGTACTGCATCGAGTGCAAGCGCAAGGAAGAAGCCACGCCCTGAGGCTCAGGTGCTGTTGAGCGCCTGAAGCAGAGGGTCACCCACCACGTCGATCTTCCATCGACGCATTCCATCGACCCCTCCCAGCTCCTCCAGGGTCGTCGGAGCGGCTCGCGCGATCTCGATCAGTACCGCGTTGGAAAGCAGCGTGCCTCGAGGGAGTCCGATCGCCTCGGCGGTGCGGTTTCGGACTGATTTCAGTCGGTCGACTGTGGGTTCGAGTTCGGGGGGTGGCCTCACAGGGCCTCGCCGGACGTGCTTCGGGTAGGGAACCAGATCGGCTTCATCGAGTTCTCGCACGGCACGTAGACGTATGAGTAAATCTTTCCCTTCGGCACGGGCGAGCCCGCCGGGGAACCCCTTGATGGCGACCAGGTCCTCGACACGTTGCGGGTGCGAGCCCACCGCTTCGATCAGGGGCGTATCCCCGACCACTCTGAACACGGCACGATCTCGTTTTCGAGCAATCTCGTCTCTCCAGCCGAGCGCCGCACGAATGGCGGCCACCTCACGTGACGGCAGGTGGCGAGCCCCCTTGATGCGGGTCACCGGATCAACGGGCTCCCCCTCGCTTCCACTCAGATCAGCAATGGATTCAAGGGCCAGACATTCTTCGGTCGCCCACGCGGAACGACCTATCGCGTCGATTTCCTCCGCGAGCATGTCGTAGAGGCGCTCGAGGTAGATCGTGTCCGACGCCGCGTATTCGAGCATACCATCCGTCAGGGGGCGCTCCGCCCAGTCGGCCCGCTGGTACTTCTTCGTGAGCTTCACGCCGAAGCGTGCCTCCAGGAGCGAGGCCAGCCCGAGCCCCTCTTCTGCGAGCAGGGCGGCGTATACCTGAGTGTCGACCAGGCCACGGATACGGATGCCGAGGTCGCGACTGAGAAGTCGAAGGTCAAAGTCCGAGCCATGCATGACGACCGGCAGGTCGGGGCGCTCGAGTGGCCCGCGCAGTAGATCGGTCGGGTCGAACGCGAGCGGGTCGATCGTCCAGGTCTCACCCATCGCGGTGACCTGAGCGAGACACAGTCGATCCGAATATCGGTGAAAGCCGGCTGCCTCACAGTCGAGCGCAATGCGTTCCGCACGCGAAAGCGCGTCAACAAGTCCGTCTGCGTCCTCAAGACGTTCGACGTGAATGTGGCTCATGGAGGTGCGGCGGCGGGGGGTGGGACGAGGGAAAGAAAGCGGAGCCGACGGGATTCGCCACCCCTTCGATCGGTGAGGTCATCGAGGTGTTGCCCCTCCCCCTGGGCATCGCGACAATTCTCGCTCATGGCGCTCCGGCCGTCTCCTCGACACCTGGATCCTACATGCTCCGCACCAAGATCGTCTGCACGATCGGCCCGGCCAGTTCCGACCGGGAGACCATCCTCGCCATGGTCCGCGGGGGGATGAACCTCGCCCGGGTCAACATGTCGCACGGGGAGCGTGCTGATCATGCGCGTACGATCGCGATCGTACGCGAGGCGGCCCGCGAGGTCGGGAAGCCTGTCGCCGTGCTGGTTGATCTTCAGGGACCGAAAATTCGCGTCGGTAAACTCGTCGAGCCGATCACGCTCAAGCAGGGCGCCCACGTGGTGGTGGCTCCAGAAGAGAGCGCGACCGGCGATGAGATCCCCACCACGTATGCGCCACTCGCCGAGGAGATCGCCTCGAACGACATCGTGCTGCTCGATGATGGTCATCTGGAGTTTCGGTGCGTTCGTGTCGAAGGAGACCGAACCGTCTTCGAGGTGCTGAGGGGCGGCCTGCTCAAAAGCAACAAGGGCATCAACCTGCCCACGGTGAACGTGAAGGCGCCCTCCCTCACAGAGAAAGACCTCGACGACCTCGACTTTGCTCTTGAGCAGAACGCCGAGTACATCGGACTCTCATTCGTGCGCGAGCCCGAGGACGTCAGGGACCTCAAGAGGCGGGTGGGGGATCGCGCGCTCATCGTGGCCAAGATCGAAAAAGTGCAGGCCCTTCACATGATTGATGAGGTCCTCGCCGCGACGGACGCGGTCATGGTGGCCCGCGGAGACCTTGGCGTCGAGCTTCCGTTCGAGCGCGTTCCTCTCGCGCAGAAGCGCAT
>JAKMDG010000486.1 GCA_022428035.1 Longimicrobiales bacterium | reverse complement strand
CGCTGAGACAGCCAGAAAGGTCGGAACCCACGTCCACATGGCGTACAGTTCCCACATGTGACCCAGGTATCCGCCTGTGGCGAGCATGGTTTCACGGTGTCGGAGGATCCGGCCCAGGCGAGCCCACTCGAAGGAACGCCGGGCAAACGGGAACGGACCATCCCGGTACCCTCCGAGGACGAGCAGAGCCGCTACTGCCCCAGATACAGACGCCCCCACGCCCACCGTAGTCAGCGTGGCTCCCCCAAGTGCCTTAATCAGGTACGGCAGTGCTTTGCCGACTGTCAGAGCACCCACCACAGTGCCGATCGCGAGACCCCGCGCGGACCGGAACCACGTCGAGATCATCTTCATACCCGGCGGATAGACGCCGGCCAGAAAAATCCCGGTCAGAAAGCGTGCGAGCAACGCGCTGCGGTAACCGGGAACGATGAGCAGCATCGCGTTCACTGCCGCCGCCAGGACCGCCGACCCGGCGAACAAGACACGTGACGGCAGTACATCGGCCAGATTCAGGAGCGCAGCCAGAGCGGTTCCGGCGACGAAACCGAACTGGACGGTCGTCGTGAGGAGGCCAACCTGCCCCGACCCCAGCCCCCAACGCGCCTGAAGTTCAGCCGAAACCGCCGTAGCCGTCATCCATGCGGACAGGCTGAGAAGCATGGACGCCGAGACGATAAAGAGAGCTCTCCATCGCTTCGGATCGGAGTCGGCCTCTCGGGGACCGACGGGCGATGACGTCGCTATCCGACCAGCTGCTTTGCGACGAACCAGAGATTGGCGGGCCGCTCCGCCAGGCGTCGCATGTACCAGGGGAACCACGCCGAGCCGTAGCTGACGAGTACCCGTACGTGGTGTCCCTGGCGAACGAGACGCTCCTGCTCATCACGCTGGATACCGAACAGCATCGCGAACTCGTACTGCTCTTTGTCCAGCCCCAACTCGAACGCGATGCGTGTTGTCTCGGCGATCATTCTGGGATCGTGGGTTCCCAGAACCACGCGCCCCTGCGCACCGTTGAGACGGGCTCGCAGCAGGGTCTGGGCAAGCTTCACGAAACCGCGGTCCACGTCACCTTTGCTCGGGAAGGCGATGGACTCCGGTTCGTTGTAGGCACCCTTCACAATCCGGATGGCCGGGTCCAGCGGAAGGAGCGCCTCGATATCCGCCTCGGTTCGGCGCAGGTAGGATTGCACACACAATCCGACGTTGCTCTTCTCTTCTTTCACGCTCCGGAACATCTCGAGCGTGCGATCGACGTATTCCGACCCCTCCATATCGACCCAGACGAGCGAGTCGGTGGAGTCAGCCAGTTGAGCGAGGCGATCGCGGGCTTCATCCACTCCGAAATCCAGCCCAATCTGAGTCGGCTTGACCGAGATCTCCATGTCCAGGCCAACGTCTTCGATTCGGCGCAGATCCTGCTGGTAACCGGCCACGACCGAGTCGGCCTCACCCAGAGAGATAAGATTCTCACCGAGGAGCGTTGTCGTCGTGGTGATCCCTTTCGCCTTCAGGTTCTGGGCCTCCCGGACCACATCATCGAAGTCCTCACCAGGCATGAAGCGCTTGGTAGCCTTCTGAACGAACCGATATCGGGGCAGGCGCTCAGCCAGAAAGGGGTTGGTCGAGGCCCAGAGGAGCGAGTTGCGAAGCATGCGGTAGTGGGCTGCGGGTCAGACAGAAATGAAGCGGTACATCAAGCGAATGAGACGGTACGCCTCGTCGGCATTTCGAGCCGTGTAGGCGACCGTGAACCCATCCACTTTGGACATACCCGGAATCGCCATCAAGATGTCGACATGCGTTGTAGAGGCGAACCGCATGCGGATACGTACCGGAGCGCCCAGGTCATAGGCCTGGAAGCCGCCCGCCTCGAGGCGGTCCAGCGCGCGCCCGACGCCATCGGCGAGCATCGCTCGAACGCGCTCAGGATGGATGAGCCGCGCCGATGAGGGCGTCTCGGCGGTCTTCGTGGTCACCGTCTCCGTGGCGAGCAGGTCGGCCAGCTCCGCAGTCGCTGCGGAGTCACCCGAGACAAGGATCACCGGCACTCCGTGAGATCCGGCGAAAACGGCGTTCATTCCGCCTTCCCCGACCTCCACGTCGTTCAGCCAGAGTCCTTTCACGGAACCGCTGCCCGTGTGCGCGAGGAACCCGTCAGGGTCTCCGGCCTTGGCGTGATACCCCACGAGGATTGCTCCGTCGAAGCCCCCATCGAGTCCCTGGACCATACCGAGAGGCTTGATTGAGCCCTGGATGTACACGACACGCGGGTCCAGAAGCGTATGGAGTGCGTTTTGGTGATCACCATGGGAGTCGTTTACCAGGATCTCGGCGTCCGGATCTCGCGCGAAGATCGCCTCGACGACCGTGTTGACCTCGGCCGTAAGCAGCTCGCGTGCGGTGGCGTAGTCCTTGCCTCCCGTCGACGTCATGCTCGGGCTGCCGACTCCGCCGATGCCCTCCATGTCTACGGAGATGAAGAGACGGAGCGGGTCCTGTGCGGACGACGGGCTTGCCAGCAACGCCAACATGCCGAGCGTCGCGCACGGCATGACCCAACGCGATACCAATCGGTCCATCATCAGTCACCTCCGAAGGGTGTATATCCAGCTGCACGAAGCGCGGTTCGGTAGGCGGCCACGTCGGTATCCATCACCGCGCGCACGTCCGCCAGAATCGTGTCCGCGGCGGAGCGGGCCTGCCCGATCATGACTCGGGTGTTTGCGGAGGGAGCACCGTCTTCCGCCGCAATGCGTCCGACCGGCGCCCCGACGATCTGGCTCAGAAGGATTCCTCTGCAGTTTCCCTGACACTCCGGCCCGGTGAAGTGCCGCTCAAGCACTTCGGTCAGGGCGTCCCGCACCGCCTCACCGTGTTCGCGCAAATCCTCATCAACCTCGTCCAGCGTCTCGAGAACCACCTCGAGGCCTTCCAGGGTATCCTCGAGGGCCTCGCGGGCCTCGTCCACACTCGAGGTCACCTCCTGCAGCTCCTGGAGCGCTGCGACCTTGGCAGCATGCTGGGCTGCGGTGATCGGCTTCCTCGGGTCGGGATGAACGTCAAACGACGCATGTGAACGCTCTCCGTCGACCTCGACCGAGACCGTGTAGGCCCCCGGAACCACGATGATCTGACGGGGCATCGATTCGTCCGCATCACCGCCGGGACGGAGGTTCCAGACGGCCCGGTTGATGCCAGCAGTTGCTTCCAGATCGTCCGACCAGACGAGCACATCCGACGCGTCGGTCACCTCGACGCGCGCGTTCCCTGCTCCGCCGAGCCAGAAGCTCAGCATGGCACCGAACGGCCGCGTCTCGCCCTGTTGCATGGCATGTCCGGTCGAGCGGTACCCGATCGCCTCGGCCACATTGACACCGAGTGCGGGTGGTGGCGTGAACGCGTGCACGGACCGGTCGTGAAT
>JAKMDG010000479.1 GCA_022428035.1 Longimicrobiales bacterium | reverse complement strand
GTTCACGAGTGCAGGTACACCGCACATCACCTCCACGCGCATCCGCGATCTCCATCGCGAGCATGACCCGATCCAGCATGTCCGACGGTCCGTGCTGCATGATCGTACCGGCAGCAGTCAGTGCCTCCTCGGTGGCGATGATGTTGCCCTGCACCGACCAGAGGATCCCGTCGTCCGACTCACCCTGGATGTCCATCGAAACGGCACCGTTGCCAGCACCCGACCGACCAGCCGTACGGCCGCTCATATCGATGATACCGAACTGCCTCCGTTCAATGTCCTCATCGTCCTCGAGCATCCGGATAATCTGATCGGGATCCGTTCCGTTCATGAGCTCGCGATAAATGAGCTTCTGATTCTCATGCGTCCGATCTACGCCGGCCTGTGCCGCGGCAACACCAACACCGGGGACCACGACCGCCTGAAGCTGCTTCAGTTGATTCGGTGCCGTCGCAGCGCAGGTTGCCGACGAGATGACCATACGCCCGGTGTTTCGGTCGATGGCAATGATCGACCACGTGGCGGAAGCTGGCGCCGGAAACGCGAGAGCGATGAACACAAAGAGCAGGACACGTCGCATGAGTTGGATCTCGGATCGGTGGGTGACCGCCACCTGACGGTCTCCCACGAACGTGCCCGACGCCGGGGACCCCTGTCAAACGACGACCCTCTGCCGGAACCGGCGGATCCGACCGGGGCTATCCAACGCATGAATCTCTTACGCATTGCATCGACTACAGCGGCCTTCGCACTGCTCGCGGCCCCCGTCGCGTGCCAGATCGCCCCTCAGCCTCTCGAGACTGTTCGCAACTTTCAGGTCGTAGACGAAATGCTGTCTTCGGCCGGTCAGATCGGGTACGACCAGATCCCCCTCCTTGCCGAGCAGGGGTACGACGTGGTTGTGAACCTCGCGATCGCAGACGAGCGCCGGAATGGTGAGGAGGGGTTCCTCGTCGCCCAGAACGGCCTGACCTACGTCCACATCCCGGTCGACTGGGAAAGCCCGCAGCTCGACGACGTCGAGATGTTCTTCGACGTCATGCAGGCGAATGAGGGGCGGAAGGTCTTCGTCCATTGCTTCGCGAACATGCGCGCATCGGCCTTCGTGTTCATGTACAGGACGCTTGTGGAAGGCGTCTCGGAAGCGGAGGCGCTCTCGACCATGAACGAAGTCTGGGATCCCGGCGAGCTCGATCAGTGGGCCGGACTCATTCGACGCGCCCAGGCTGAGCTGAACCGCAACTGACAGCCGGTGGGGCAGCCATCTGACCCACCCTGATCGTAGACCCTAGGGGGCGTTCCTCGTCGCGGTGAACGAGCCGGTCAACATTCCGTCGGCGATGTCGATGGTTCCAGTCAATCGGCCGTCATCACCCAGCGTGCCGCGGTACACGACCCCGACACTCTGCCCCTGAAGGCTGGTGTCGAAAGAGATCGTGACGGCGTTACCGTCCACGGTCCCCGAGACATCCTGGTCCCCGAGTGCATCAGAAGAGTAGTGCCCGGTGAGCACAGACCCGTCCTGCTCGAGCGTCATGGACGGCGACGTGACACCGTTGTCCGTCGAGACCGAGAGCGTCCAGCTTCCGGCCACGTCGGCCTGTGCCTGAACCGTTCCGGGCGTAGCCATCGCGCTCAGCAGGCCAAGCAGTAGCACGATGGAGGATCGAAGATGTGAGGATCTCATGTCTGTACTCCTCGCTACGTGGCGTTCCTTGTTGGGCACGCCGATTCCACGGCGTTCGCTGAACCATACGTAGTAAGACATCCGCATCGCTAGTTGCCAAATAGTCGACCGAGGAGTTGCGCGAAGAAGCCCAATCCAAACAGACCCAGCATGAAAAGCACGGCCCCCACCCCGGGCGAGGTTCTGGCAGCGACACCAACCGACAGACACAACCACCACGGGCTGCACGCCGCCTCATACACTCCGAACCCCGGATTGGACCCGTAGTTGTTCGGAATCGTGACGCGCACGAAGCGCACGGTGCCCACGATCATGCCAATAGAACCGATGACAATGAGCGCCCATGGCGTCCATGGCGGCAAGCTGTTCAAGGGGGCTCCTTGGTTCGAGCGGTCACAGGTGACACCCTGACCTTTGACGCAGCCG
>JAKMDG010000476.1 GCA_022428035.1 Longimicrobiales bacterium | reverse complement strand
GGACGCTGAGAGGGCGTTGCGCGTTGAGAAGATCCAGGGCTGCACGAAGTCGACGACACCGAGACCGGTGAGATCCCTGTATTTCTTTTCGTCTCCGCTCTGCGAGCAAAGCACATCCCGGAATTGCGACTGCGAGGCGAGGATGTTTCCGACCCGTCCGCGCACCGACAATGTGCGACCTCCACCGAAGAAGTTCCGGCTCGTCCATTGGGCCTCGACGTTCAGGCACTCGGCGGTACTCCACCCGCCACCCGCACGCACCCGGTAGGCATCACCTTCCTGCAGCGTAATCGCGACATTCACCGTCGGGTCCTGAAGGTCAGCCACAGTATCAGGGAGCACGCTGGCGTTCCTGATGATCTCCAGGCCGTACAGGCGCGTCGTAGCGTCGTCGACTTCGGACCTTCGATAGGGAGATCCACGCTGAAGCTGGGCGGTTCGCAGTACCGTACCCACGCCCAGGTTCTCCACACCCGAAACGGTGATGTCTCCGTAGGTCGTCTCGGGCCCCCGGATAATCTCGAAGGTCGTGATCGCGTCGTACGATGGCGGATTACCTGGGCGACTCACGCGCCGAAAGACGTCCGCGTAGGCATACCCACGATTACTCAGGCGACGGATGATGGTGTCGCGTGTCGCGTCGAGCGCGAGCGTGGACAGGCGATCACCTTCGGCGATGGGCAGGCCGTCGAGCAGCTCACCATCCCCGAGGTCACTGATCCCGGTAAACTCGATGCTGTCCGCTATGATGGGTCGACCTTCATCGATCCGAAACATGACTCTCGCCGTCGTCTCGGTCCGGTCGACTACGGCCGAATCCACGACCACGTCCCGAAAGCCTCGCTGACGGTACCAGAGTATGAGGCGCGCGCGGTCACGAGGCAGATCCCGATCACGCAGCGTTGACCGACTGAGCGCAAAGTCGACGCCCAGCGGGCACAGCGGAATGGGGAAGTAGAACCAGAGTGATCGACAGGCTGTGGTCCGCGTCGCGATCGCTCGAGCGAGTGAGTCGGCAGGGAACGTGACGTTCCCTTCGAATCGAACCTCTTCGACCTCGGGCCCTCTGAGCTGTCCTGCACTGGGTGCCGGCAACAGCAGCAGCCCAAGCCCAACCACGCTCGAGATCGCCGGGACACGCCAGCCTAGAGTCACTCGTCCCCCGTGTCCGCCCCCGAAGGCGCAATGACTGCCGGAGACACTGACTCCGGAAGCAGCGGGTCACGCTGGAGCATCAAGCGAGTGATCACGTAGGTCATGGCAGCCGCACCAGCACCGACGACCACGGAGGTGAGTGCCGCCTGGAGCGACTTCTCTCGAGTGATCGGACGTCGGCGATACCTCGGCATCAGTTCACCGCCCCGAGTCCGCCGCGCAGGAGCCAGCTGCGGGCCGGCATCGCCTCGAAGGCAGAGGCATCCGGGGCTCGGCGGTACGGTGTGACCTCAAGCGTTCCGTCACCGAAGCGCATCACGCTCACGCTGTTCCAACCCGCCTCCACGCCCCGACCTCGTCGAGACGTGCTGGTGCCACACGCGAGGATCGGCAGCGGTGGGTCTCGGCGGGGACATCCCGGAATGTCCTCGGCCACGTGCATGTGGATCTGATGCACATGCCCGCCAAGAACCACGTCCACCCCCATGTCGCTGAAGGCGTGGGCGAGCCGAGCAGCTCCTGGGAGCGGCTGGCCGGCTTCGCCATCGGGCACAGGCACGAAGTGATGGTGGATGACAAGCATCCGAACATTGCTCGGGTCGCTGCCCAGGAACGCGCGGCGGGCGAACTCCACCTGAGCGTCGTCGATGCGGCCGTTGACGATAGCCCGCCGAGGCGCTGCCGAATTCAGTGCCACGATCACCGCACCGGGCACGGTGGTCACGGTGTCGAGCGCCTCCTCTCCGGCGAAGCGCCGCCAGTTCCCGAACGGGTCGATGAGTCGCTCCCAGAAGCGATATAACGGTACGTCGTGATTTCCAGGCGTGACTACGACCGGGGTATCACCAAAGCGCTCCAGGATTGAACGAGCCACCCGGAACTCTCGCTTCTTCGCACGTTGAGTCAGATCGCCCGAGGCGATCACGACATTCGGATCGACCTCGGACCAGAGTTCCATCAATGCATCCGTGGCACGAGACAGATAGGGCCTGCCGCACTGAAAGTCCGACGTGTGCAGGACGGTGAACCCGGCAGACATCTCAGGCGGGCTCCGCCGCCGCACGGGTCTTCATGGCACCCCAGAACCCGAACGCCACGATGCCGAGACTGATCACCTGAGCGACGGTCAGAATGCCGAAGAACCGATCGTCCTTCGCACGGAGAAACTCCACCAGAAAACGCTCGAAGCCTGCACAGATCAGCCAGACCATGAAGAGCCAGCCTTTTTGATGACCGTGGTCGCGGATCCGCCACAGGGCGAAGAAGATCAGCGTACTGATCCCAACCTCATACAGTTGCGTTGGATGGACCGGCACCACTTGTCCGTACTCCTCGATCAGCGCGGGATCGACGGTGATTCCGAACATCTGCTCGATATTTTGAACCGTTGTCGCAGGGGTTCCCTGGGGGAAACGCATGCCCAGAAACGAGTCCGTAGGCCGACCCCAGTCGTCCCCGACCATGAAGCAACCGATGCGTCCAACCGCATAGGCGAGCGCAAGCGCTGGAGCCATGAGGTCAGCCATCGTCGGAACGGACAGTTTTTGTCGCCTGATCTCCCAGATCACCAAGGCAGTCGCGAGCAGGAAGCCCCCGTACCAGACGAGCCCGCCGCGAGAGAGAATCATCCCCATCGGGTCTTGGACCAGACGCGGGAAGTTCAGGAGCATGTAGTACCCCTTCGCGCCCAGGATACCGCCAATGACGGCCATGAAGACGAAGTCCCACGCCTTGTCCGGGTCCTCGCCAATGCGCCGCAATTCGGCGCGCAGGACATACCCCGCCGTGAGGAAGGCGAGCAGCATGAATACGCCGAACGACGTGATGGGCTGCCCCCCGAGAAAAGGGACCCAATCGGGCATTTCAAAGAAAACCGGATACATAGTCTTTTAAGTTCGTGATGTGACGCCCGCGCGGGAACCGCTGCGGAGCCCGGGGAACGCCATCGAGGCCGACGCGTTTTGATCGTACGGTGCTCGCTCGCCCTGATCGAAACGAAATCGCGCAGCGCGCGCGATCATAGCTCCGTTGTCGAGCGAGAGTCTCGGGGATGCGTGATGCACGGCCCTGGGCCCTGTGCGAGCATCGAGCTCGTCGAGGCGACTCGACATCTCTTGACGCAGGAGTGTGTTCGCACTGACCCCACCACCGAGGACAATCCGCCCACAGCCGGTCTCGGTCACCGCCCGCAGGGTCTTGGCGACCAGCACCTCCACAGCCGCGGCCTGAAACGCCGCTGCTACGTGAGGGACCTCCTCAGGCAGCGCTTCGTCACCCAGCTTGCGCGTCAGTTCGACCACCGCCGTCTTGAGACCACTGAACGAAAAGTCGTAATACGCCGGGTCATCGACAGTCTGATTACGCCGGAGCATCGGCCGCGGGAGGCGATGCCGCGCCGGGTCGCCGGCGACGGCGACGCTCTGGATCGAGGGACCGCCTGGGTAAGGAAGCCCGAGCAATTTGGCGACCTTGTCGAACGCCTCCCCCGCCGCGTCATCGCGGGTCTGTCCAAGCAGCTCATACTCACCCCAGGCGGTCGCATGTAGCAGTATGGTGTGCCCGCCCGACACGAGCAGAGCGATGAAGGGGGGCTCAGCATCGACCTGCTCGAGCACGGGGCCGAAGAGATGTCCTTCCATGTGGTGGACCGCGATCCAGGGGCGACCCAGCCCCCACGCCGTGGCCTTGGTCCAGCAAACACCCACAAGCAGAGCTCCGATCAAACCCGGCCCGGCGGTCACACCGAGAACATCGATGTCATTGAGGGTCACGTCGGCTCTCAAGAGCGCCTCGTCGACCACACCGTCCAGTTTCTGGAGGTGCGCACGTGCTGCGAGCTCGGGCACGACGCCGCCATAGATCTCATGCACATCCTGGGAGAGGATGACATGCCCGAGAATGCGATTGTCACCATCCAGCACCGCCGCCGAAGTCTCATCGCACGAGGTCTCGATCCCGAGGACGAGCGGACGGCTCAGCGTGGCAGTCACGGTGGGTCACCCGGCAGCCCTGCCTCATCCATCAACCGTCGGACGGTAATCCGGTCGTTCCCGGGAATCGCGGTCACCAGCGCAGGGAATCCTTCGATCCTGACATTCACGATGCGCTCCTCGCCCGGCACCATGCCCTCCAGGTACTCCGGCGGGACCCACACGCGGAGCCTTGCTGGATCGAGGGATGTCACGAGCGTGCGCGCACCCGCCAGGCGGACCTGAATCGACGCGGGATCGGGGATGACCTCAGGCTCCCCGAGACTCGCGATCGCTTCGACGGGAATTCCGTCGAGTATGCGCTCGACCATGTCCTCGACGCGAACGCCCACCGTAGCGGTCGTCCGAGCGACGGAAGTACCCAGAAGTCGGGCAGTATCGACGTTCACGGTGAACGCGCCGGAGCGCGCCACGTCCGACAGATCGAACACCTCGAGTCTCACCGAGTCGAGCTCCTGCACGCGACTCCTCGGCCCACGCACGCGAATAATCTGAGGGCTGACCTCGACCGGCGCAGCCAGAGCCAGGCGGTCTCGAACCCTGCCTGCGAGACGACTCGCTACCGGGACGAGTCGGGTCTGGGCCTCCTCGAATGAGACGCGGATCGTGGACGGCGACATGGACTCCACACTCAAGCTCGATCGTTGGCCCAGGTCGACCCACTCACGGCGCAGCACGATCACGGTGTCCTGCGACCCCACCGACCCGACTGGAATACGGATGCTGGTTCCCTCGCGGGCTAGCCGGATGATTTCCCGGGCCGGGCCGCCGAGTCGCAATTCCACCGTGGACGGCTCTGGAGCGCCAGAGGTAGTCCAGCCAGTATCAGCCATCTGAACCGTGACCGGCACCGAAGCAAACGTCTCCTGGTTGGACGGCTCACCCTGGACCAGAGCCCACAGGAACACCGACAACCCGAGTGCGGACAGCTTCAAGCGCCAGTTGTGGACCAGCGCCTGAGTCGGGGTCGCCATGGCGCCGCCTCAGTCGGAGGCCAGGAGCCTGCGAATGAGCTCCACGTTCTCAGGTGCATCCCACTCCGTGTCCCCAGCGACTTTCTTGTAGATGACGCCGTCCTTTCCGATCACGAAGCTCTCCGGGACGCCTGTCGTCTGATAAATCTGCTGGATGTCACCGCTCGGGTTGTGCAGGATCGGGAACGTCAGCTCCAGTTCTTCGGCGAAGGTGACCAGATCCCCTCCCTCACGTCCGAAGAGGTCGAACGAGCCGGCAGGCGCGTCGATGCTGACGGCCAGGATCTCGAAGTCCTCGCCCTCGAGTTGCTCGTACAGGCGCTGCATGGACGGCATTTCGGTGAGGCAGGGCCCGCACCAGGTCGCCCAAACGTTTACAAGAAGTACGTCCTCACCCAGAAAATCCGAAAGCCGAACTTCCGCACCATCCATGTCCAGAACGGTGAAGTTCGGCGCCTCGCTGCCCGAGATGACAGGCTGGTAGTTTTCGCGACCGACCCACGCGATGAGGACGATCGACGCAAACGCGACGATGGCCCAGAAGTACGGAGATCGGACGAATGAGCGCTTCATTACTGG
>JAKMDG010000475.1 GCA_022428035.1 Longimicrobiales bacterium | reverse complement strand
CTTCACGATCGTCGAGGCGCGGCCGCTCGGCACGGACTGATCGCGCCGCCCGGCCTACCCGACGAGCCCGCGTCGGATCACGCCGCGTCCACCGTCTCGACCGCATCACCGACGCGGATCTCGCCCGGCTCGAGGATCCTCCCGTAGATCCCGAGATTGCCGTCGGCTTCCTTCACGAGGTTCCGCATGACTGCCGGGTCCTTGGGGAGGTCAGCGAAGGCGTGCGTCGTCATCACGCACCGGGGGCAGGTCATCGGCGTGTCGATCACGACGTTCCCGATCCGCAGCTGACTGCCGATCCAGCCCTGCTCCGGGAAGCGTTCCCCGCTCTGTGCGTCGATCAGCAGGCTCGGCCGGAAGCGGCGCACGTCCATACGAGAACCGGGCGCGGCCGCAGCCAGGGTGTCGATCGATTGACGGGTCATGACCAGAAGCGGCGCGAGATCGACGAAGGTCCGGTCGGGACGCATCATGTGCGTCATCAAGGATTCGGGGGTCACCGAGAAATCCGGGACCGGCTCCGCCTCCTGCCGCGCGAACATCGAGTTGAAATCCGCCATCGGATCGTCGGGCGTGTCGACTTCGTCCGGAGGCGAGGATTCGACCCCCATCCGCACGAGGGTCACCGGATGATCGAGCGCCTTCGAGAGCCGCTCTGCTGCGTCGGCGGCGTCTGCCGCGAATCGCGAGCCGTCGGGCAGCTCGATCTCGGGGACGGCCCCGCCGACGCCACCGACTCCACGGCAGCCCATCAGGGCGCCGAGGCGCTTGGCGGTGAACAGGTCGCCGCGGCGCTCATCGCGTACGGCCCAACCGCGGTCGTCGACGAAGCCGAGCGCGTTCACCTGAATCTGCTCGACGGCCTCGCCGAGCATGCTCTTCACCGGATAGCGGAAGAGCGCTTCCACCGTGCCCAGTCGTCCCACCGGTCCCTCCTCGGCCTCCCGCGAAGGAGCGCGGGAGCGAGAAGCAGACTAGCGCCGGGGGAAGTCGGGGGCTCGCCCCTCGCCTAGCGGTCGACGAGGCCTCGGAGCTTGCCCGAAAGGCGGGAAGTGGCCTTCGTGTGGATCTGACACACCCGCGACTCGGTGATGCCGAGGATGTTTCCGATCTCCTTCATGTTCAGATCCTCGTAGTAGTAGAGGCTGATCACGAGGCGCTCCTTCTCGGGGAGCGAGTCGATCGTGTCCGAAATCACGTGCTTCGTCTCGGTCGACTTGAGCGAAGCGAAGGGGTTCTCGGCCGTCACGTCTTCGACGACGTCGGCGAAGGTTCCCGCGGTGTCGCCATCGGCGTTCGTCCCGCGAACCTCCTCGAGGTTGACCAGGGAGATGCCGCGCACCTGGTTGACCATCGTGTGGAACTTGTCGATTTCGAGTCCCAGGGAGTCGGCGACCTCGTCCTCGCTGGCGGCGCGACCGAGGCGCTGCTCGACTTCGCTGTAGGCCTGATCGAGCTTGCGGCCCTTCTGACGAACCGAGCGCGGGACCCAGTCGAGGCTCCGGAGCTGATCGAGGACGGCGCCCTTGATGCGGAACTCGGCGTAGGTCTTGAACTTGCAGCCCTTACCGGGGTCGAACTTCTCGATCGCGTCCATCAGCCCGATTGCGCCCACACTGTAGAGATCATCGAGATCGATGTGGTTGGGCAGTCGGACCGCGAGGCGGTTCACGATGTATCGGATCAGCGGCTCGTGCTCGATGACGACCTGTTCCTTGAGATCGTGCGAAATCGGTCCGCCTTCGAGTTGAGCGTGGTCGAGAAGGGCTTCCATGATGTGGTTCCTGGTCGCGCAGCGGGTCCCCTGCTCCTCCATCAGGAGCCCGGGCGAAGGACCTCGCCGTCGTTGCGTGCAGTTCTAAAGCACGCGGCATGCCAAGTCTTCGTTCTGAATGGGGAAAAACCCGGATTTTCGGCCCCGGATTCTCCCCATGGCCCGGACTCGATCGAAATTCCCTTTAAAGATCGGGATGTTTCAGACCCTGGTGTGAAATGAGTATTTTCAGAATTCGCTCAAGTTCCGCGGTTTCCCCGAGGCCAGGAGAACGTCGCTTTTCCGTCGCCAGCGACGGTTCTTCGACAGCTTTCGAACGCAGGCGTTCCGATCGGAACGGTTGCGCACCCCGGCGGACCGATTCGCGCCGCGCGCCGTGGTCGCACCGAGACGGGGTGGGATAGCGTCCGGCGGCGCCCGGGCGGCCCGGGCCGGAGGGCGAGGATCGATGAGCGGGAGCGCGCGCAGCCGCAGGCCCTTCATGGGCTGGGAAATGGTCGCCCTCGCCTTCGCCCTCTATGGCCTCGGCATGGCCCCCGCTTATTACGCCTGGGGCTTCCTCGCCCCCGAGATCATCGCCGACCTCCATCTCTCCCGAGAGCAGGTCGGAAACGGCTTCGGTCTCTTCACTCTGACCTTCGCCGTCACGAGCCCGCTCGCCGGCTGGGCGATCGATCGGGTCGGTCTCCGCCCCGTGGTCGCGCTCGGGACGGCCGTCGGGACCGTCGGCTTCGCCTGGACGAGCGTGGCCACGAC
>JAKMDG010000465.1 GCA_022428035.1 Longimicrobiales bacterium | reverse complement strand
GTGCGGAGCACACTCTATTACTCGGCGTCACTCTATATCAGAGCTACAGGAGCCAGAATGTCGGATAGCGGCCAGATCCGGGTCATCCTGCGTTGGATCCAGATCAAGGACAACAAGGAGGCGATATGGGACGACGAAGGCGAGTTCCGCTTCCGTTCGCGTATCACGACCAACGGAGAGTCCCACGAGCTGACCTTCCCGGAGCAGGGCTACTGGTCTATCTCCGATCATCCTCGTCGCAACAAGGTCGACAAGATCGACAAGGTTCTGTACGAGGGAGGCTTCGGTGACAACCTGGTCGTCGAACTCTTCGGAGAAGAACTGGACGATTTCACGGCCAACGACCACCTCGTAGACTACCGCCGCGAGTTCACGGGCGAAGGCTCCACGTGGATCGGACGGCACCAGCCTACCGATGAAGGGTCGGAGGATCCTGAAAACATGGTGGATTGGCGGGTCTGTTACGACGTCGAATCGGTCTAATCGAGACCTGATCGGTCAGAGGCCCTGCCAGCTCACGCTGGCAGGGCCTCTTTCTATTCTGGGGCGTCACAGCGGACGCGCCTTCCTCATCGCCTCTGGGGTTGATTCGGGTTTTGTTCGGTACCAGAATCAAGGCCATGCAGAGCACTCACCTTCCGACCCTTCGAGGTCGGGGCACAGCCTCGAACCCTCCCAACCGATTCGAACGGCTGCACGTAGACCGCTCCGGGTGGGTCGATCCCGATGATCCTCCCCCGCAGACGGTGCTGCTGGAAGACACCAGCAGGTCGATCCTCGCGAAGAACGACTCACCCGACGTCGGGTTCGATCTTGGGCTGAATCCCTACCGAGGATGCAGTCACGGCTGCTCGTACTGCTACGCGCGCCCCACCCACGAATACCTCGGCTACTCCGCAGGCCTCGACTTCGAAACCCGAATCGTGGTGAAGCGTGAGGCACCGAACCTCCTGCGCGAGGCTTTGTCCTCCTCACGGTGGCGGCCGCAAGTCATCGGCCTGAGTGGTAACACCGACGCGTATCAACCGACCGAACGTCGACTCCGGATCACCCGCCGTTGTCTTGAGGTCATGGCCGAGTTTCGCAACCCGGTGTCGATCATCACCAAGAGCTATCTGGTGACGAGGGACATCGACCTGCTTCAGGAGCTTGCCGAACATCACGCTGTGGTCGTGACCCTCTCTGTCACGACCCTGTGCAATGATCTGCACCGATCCATGGAACCGAGAGCCTCCAACCCTGCACGGCGCCTCGGCGCGATCCGGGTCCTGGCCGACGCCGGCATTCCGGTAGGGGTGAACGTAGCACCGATCATACCAGGACTGACCGACCATGAGCTGCCGGACATTCTTGAGGCCGCAGCCGATGCGGGAGCCAGCTTCGCGGGTCGAGTGCTGCTCCGACTTCCCTGGGGCGTGAAGGGGATCTTCGCCGACTGGCTCGAGCGACACGCGCCTCACCGCAAGGAGAAGGTCCTGAACCGGGTCCGCGACCTGTATGGTGGAGCGCTATACGACGCCCGCTTCGACGTGCGAGGGCGTGGAGAGGGGCCGTGGGCAGACCAGCTTTCCCGACTCTTCGAGGTGACCTCGACCCGGCTTGGGCTCGAGCTGCCACCCACATTGTCAACCGCGTCGTTCCGCGTGCCTGCGTCAACGGGTGGCCCTCAGATCGACCTGTTCGGGTAGACCGGACCTGGACACATCAGAACATCGCCGCGAATCACACGGCCGCGAGACGTGCCTCCTGCCGTGCCTGACCGCTCTTCGAAAACGTCCACAGGAAGTTCGTGAAGCCAACGTCGTAGTCAGAAATCCCGTTTTGCCCGGTGAGCTTCATGCGTTCGTCGTATACCCGCTTCATCACCACGGAAACCGAACCTTCGTACGCGCCCGGATCCGGGCGCAGGGCCTGCAACTCCTCAGCGAGCTCATTTCGCATATCGAGTTGATCGACCAGATCGTGGTACGCCTCGGCGTCCTCTGCCGCGAGCACCTTCAGCTGACGGTGGAGTCGCTCCGCCAGTGCGGACTGCACGAGTACCGGATCACCCGAAGACATCAGCGCGAAGTATGACAGAGCCTGGGCGTGCAGCTCCTTCCAGTAGCCCTTTCTGTGCACGAACTCATGACAGATCACGTGTGGCTCGAAGATGCCGGTATCACGAAATAGCGCGACGTCCCCGGAGACCACGTCGCACACACCCATGGCGAACGGGAAGACCAGCTTCGCGAGCGTGAAGTCGCGCACCTCGGAGCTCGTATGGACGCGCTGTCCCGTGACCCCTGCCATGAACTCCGTAAGATGTTCATTGACCGCTACAGCGAGGTCTTCACGCGGGATCTTCTCATCTGTCCAGCCATCGTCCAGGCGACGGGCCAGCTTCTGGATCTCGTCCCGGCGACCGGAATCCGGCATCTCCTGAAGGGTCTTCACATCACACCCGAACTCGCGCTGGAAGTCGATCCAGCGCATGTCCCGACGGCTGACCCAATCCTTCATCGCGCTCCCAGCGTACATACCAAGAGCAGCCGCACTCAGCACACGCCCGGGCAACGTCGCGCCGAGAAGAAGCCGGGACGCCAGTGGAGCCGTCGCGATCACGTCGGTCAGGGAGAACGGTGCATAGGTAGCATCGTTCGGAATTCTGATCTCATCCATGGCAGACTATACGTTCCGGAAGGGTCTGGAGGTCCAGGAATGCAGGGCCGGAACCCCAAAGACTACGCCTGCCCGACAACTCTGTTGTCCATGCGTGCCGGAAGCATCCTTTGCTCCGTCTCGAAAAAATCTTCCAGCCACTTGTGACCCATCGCTTCGAACACAGCCCGACTGAAGTTTCAGGTCCCTGGTGCGAGACCACACTTGAGACATGACCGTTCGGGGCAAGGTCGCCCGTCAATTTGTGGACAACCCGGCTGCCACGGCTGCTCCTGCCCGAACAGCAATATCTCCGAGTCGCGTTCCCATGGATGATCCGGTGACCACGCGAGAGGCCCTCGCCAGCTCCGGAGTCCAGACCCGGCTCGTAAAGTCCTCGACCAGAGGGCGATCCCGAGTCATGAGGAGGTGCTCCTCGAGGAGCGTCAGGCTCATGAAGTCGAAGTTACTCGACCCCGCCACCAGCAACTCGCTGTCGATCAACATCGCTTTCATGTGACTCATGCCGCCTGCGTATTTGAGCACTTCGAAACCGTGCCGAAACCCGCGTTCGATCACGTGCCTCGCGAGGTTGGGCTTGTTGTTCTCGGCCGGTGTCAGAATACGGATACGCACGCCACGAGCAGCTGCCCTGCCGAGATATTGCGTGAACGGATGGGTCAGATAGGCACTCACGACGTTGATGGACGTCTTCGCGGCATCGATGGCGTCCAAGACCGGCCTGAAGGCGTGTCGATTTCGATGTCCAGAGGCCGAAATCACACGAAGACCGTCGACCTCGGTGTCCCACGACACGGGCCGGCCTATCCACGAGCCTGCGAAATCTACGCCGAGGACACCCGTCAGCTCCTCACTCTCGACCCGAAGCATCATGTCATGCCACGCAAAATTGTGGTCACTGAAGTTGATGCCGCCGAGGTATACGACACGATCATCGATGATGGCCACCTTCTTGTGGCTCCGCCGTACGAGCCGAGTCGGCAGCGGGCCGAGCGGCTTCCCGAAGCGCACGAGTGCTCCCCCATTACGTAGTCTCCGGATCCACCGATGAGTGCGGAACACCTCACGACGCAGCCCGCGATCGAGCCAGGACGGACCTGGAATGATCCGATCACTGTGATAGAGCAGTGAGTACGAATCGACCAGCAATCTCCGGTCCCGTGCGGGCGAACGATCCAGGGCTCGAGCGAGTCGTGTTCCAGCACGGTCTCCTTCGAACGTGAAAGTCTGTACCCACGCGCGCCGCTCCGCGTGAGCGAGGTCAGCTTTCAGTCGGCTCCAGAAGGCCTCGGCACCGACAAGAAGTTCGATCTTCATCGTCAGGCTCCCAACGCCGCGCCGGCCCAAGCGAGGGCACCAAAACGAACGAAGCGTCCGAGGCCGCCTGCGGCGACGAAGGGGGACAGGCGCATCCCGACCGCCCCCGAGGCCAGGCTGGTCCCATAAAAGGGGGGCAACCCGGTCGCGGCGCTCGTGAAGACAAGACTCCACAGCGCACCCTGCCGCTCCTCCAGAGCTCCTGTCGCTCGCCCGAGCGCGCCGCGCGCTTTGACTGGAAGCCGTTCCGGCGCCCACCGTGCGATCGCAAACAGAGCCGTCTTCGAAATCATCTGCCCCGTGGCAGACACCACCGCGATCAGGGGCACACCGATGACCGGCATGGTCGCGGCAACCCCGACCACCATGAGCTCGGCGTTGACGACCGGGATCACGCCGCTGACCATACACCCGAGTAGAAGCCCACCCATGAGCTCCAGCATGTTGCCACCTCCGTTGATGTGATGTGAGCCGTCCTGCCCCACACTCGAAGGATGCCAACAGTGGACTCAGCCGACCGTCGGCCAATCGGCGTATCCGTTATGTAACAGAGGCAGGAGTACCCATTCGCGGACCATCCCTGTCGGAGCCACCCGCTCGTCTCAGCTTCGATCGCATTCTGGCCACCCCGCCCGCGAGGAAGACACGTGAAGCTGCCCACCGTAGGTACACACCGTGCGAAGGTCGCCACCTGGAGCGAGCTCGAAGATCGAGTTCCCGTCTACGCACTGGTACCAGGAGTGGATCTGGTCCTCGTCCGCTTCGACGACCAGATCTCGATCCTGTACGGTCGGTGCCATCACCGTGGCGCTCTTCTCGCGGACGGCCACATCGAGGGGCCGAACCTGATCTGCGGAGTGCACGGGTGGGACTACCGATTCGACACCGGGGTCAGTGAGTACGAGAACGACGAGGCACTTCACCAATTCCCCGCTGAGATCGACGTTGCTGCGGACGTCGTCTGGGTCGATGCCGACGCCGTCGCCGAGTTCGCGGAAAGCAATCCACAGCCGTACCGCCGAGATGAGTACTTGGGCACCTATCAGGACGTACATGGAACGCCGGAGGAGCCGTTCAACAGTCACATCCAATCGCTCGCACGGGACGGTCTGTCTCGGGTCGGTCACCACGGGCCGGTCTCCGCGATGGGTGTGGCACTCACGGAGCTTCCGGGCTGGCATGATCTGCAGCTTCTGACCGCGCAGCTCGCCACGCGTCCCCTCGCCGAAGACGAGGACGTCGGAACGGAGCTGGTCATCGGGCCTGCGGCGGCGAAGCCCCTGCGGCTCGAGATCCCTCTCTTCGTCTCCGACATGAGCTTCGGGGCCTTGTCCGAGGAGGCCAAGGTCGCCCTCGCCACCGGCGCGGAGCTCGCCGGGACGGGCATCTGCTCAGGAGAAGGCGGGATGCTGCCCGATGAACAGCAGGCCAACAGCCGGTACTTCTACGAGCTGGCGTCCGCCCGCTTCGGCTGGAGTCTGGACAAAGTCGCCCAATGTCAGGCGTTCCACTTCAAGGGCGGCCAGGGAGCCAAGACCGGCACCGGAGGTCACCTGCCGGGCGAGAAAGTCGTCGGTAAAATCGCCCAGGTCCGAGGGCTCGATCCGGGAGAGGCGGCAATCTCGCCACCGGCCTTCGCGGACCTCGTCACGCCAGCGGACTTCCGTTCGGTCGCCGACGAGGTACGCGAGGTGACAGGAGGGATACCGATCGGTTTCAAACTGTCGGCGCAGCATATCGAAGACGATATCGACTTCGCCCTCGAGGCAGGGTGTGATTACATCATCCTGGATGGCCGCGGAGGGGCCACAGGAGCGGCACCAGAGATCTTTAAGCAGAATATTTCAGTCCCGACACTGGCGGCACTGCCAAGAGCCAGGGCCCACCTGGAC
>JAKMDG010000452.1 GCA_022428035.1 Longimicrobiales bacterium | reverse complement strand
ATGCGGAGGTGCCATCCCCAAGTGCCGGGTCCGTACCAACCAGTTCAGCTTGCCGCGCGGGACCTCGCGAGTCTCCTATTTGATTATTTGACAATGATTTACAAACACGCGCCACACGACTGGCCTGATACCCGTCACCGAGAGCCAGAAGGGGTAGCGGCAGGCTTTGCCGCCCCTGAAGCGGACGATATTGCCGGGTGCCCGGCCAGCTACGGTCTCTCGCGACAGGGCTTGAGTCCCCAATCTGCGGGCATGAAAAAAGGGGGAGCCACCGGGTTCCCAATGACTCCCCCTAAGCCCCGCTGGAACTGTCCTATGGACTACCGCGCACGGCGCACAACTCCCCATGCAGGCGAGTCATAGATGGACTCCCACCGAGGACGCCAGTGAATGGTGTCCTGCTCAGGGAACCCAGTATCAAGGTCCACGAGAGCAAAGTTGAAGCGGAAGGCCTCTGCATCGCCAAGGCGTGACGAGGGCACACTGAACTCAACGTCCCACCCAGCATCGGTGCGCTGAGCGACCGCGCTCACAGCTGCGGCATAGGAGGCCCAGTCCGGGTCGGTCACGATGACCTCGGCGGGTCCGTCGCCTGACGGCGCCGAAATCCCCATGTAGGGATCGTCATCGAACTCACCACCGGGGAGCGGATCCCACCAGAACAGCACCGCGTCACCATCATCCACCGTGGTGGGGCTACCTGTGATCAACTCGTCATCCTGAATCGTCAGGCCGAAGTAGATCATCCCGTCGACTTCACGCATGAAGAGCTGCGCCGACGAATCGTCGGGGCCCGTCCAGCCATCATGTCCGAACTCTTCGTACGGAGCGGCGGCGGTCAGCCCCACGGCGGTTGCCCCCGCCCAGTCACTGAGATCCCCATCCAGCGTGATCATGTCTCCCCCCGCCAGGACAAAGTCCTGCTCAACCGCAATCGGTGAGGTCAGATCCAGGGCGACACTGCTTCCATCGGGACGCGTGAAGTCCAACGCCGCCGTCACCGAGGCGCTCGCGATGCCATCCCCAACATCTCCATTGAGAAGGAACTCAGTCGTGAACTCCTCACCTGGCTGCAGGCTGATCTCTGGGCTTGGGCCCTCGAGGGTCAACGGCAAGGCAGCCTCGGCTGAAATCCGGCCAGCCATCACGCCCTCCTCGTTGTTGCGGACCGTCACAGTGATCGCAACATCCTGAAGGTCTCGTGGATCCAGCCCAGCGGGCGTCTCGACTTCGAGCGCTCCGGGAGCCAGTTGCCACTGCTGCTCCAAGGTGGCGAAATACGCGTCCGCCATCGATGCACCCGGCAGATCGGCTGGATACGCGTCAATCACCTGACCCCGCAGATCAACCGCGCGGTACTCATTGCCCCCTGGCGTCACATCGATGATCCAGACATGGCGAGTCGCCCCCGCCTTCTCCAGATACCACCTCGGAGTGAGATCAATCGGACGATCTCCCCGGCCCCACGCCCCATCGCCTAGATAGAGCGTGCCCTGGGGATCAACCTCTCCGCCCCTCAGTAGCTTGGTGCGCTTTAGTGTGTGGTCATGATTCTCGAGTGCGGTGGTCAACGCAAACTCATCAAAGAGCGGCATCCAATGCTCGCGGCCCCGGATCGATCCCGGCTCGTCATACGGACGGTGGCTGGGCCACAGCGGCACATGATACAGCGCGAACCGGTTCGGATAGGCTGAATCCTCTGCCATGACCTCTCGCATCCAACCGGTCTGCGACTCGTGCGACACCACATGGCCCGTGTCCAACACATACATGACGAGGTTGGGACCGAAGGTCATGCGAAAGTAGGACTCGTTACCCGGCTGAGCGAAGAAACCAAAGAAGAAGGGGCTGCGGTCAGCGCCGCCCAAGTAGCCGCCCTGGACTTCATGATTTCCAGCCGCAATGACCATCGGTACAGTGAAGCCCTCGGGCGTCACCATCACCCGCTCCCAGTCGTTAAACCAATCGTCCCAGTCATCAACGTTGTCCAGCGCGCCATCCGCATAGGAGACGTCACCGCCGATCACAGCAAAGTGAGGCTCGGCGGCTGCTCCGTGTGCCAACAGCGCACGAACTTCCCAGCTGAGCCCCATGTCTCCCCCTGACAGAAAACGCATGGGAGCATCCGGGCTATCGGATATCGTGCGGAATTTCCGTGCGGCACTCCATCCGTTCTCATCCGACCCCACGACGAATCCGTAGACACCCCCGGGCGTCAGGCCATCCAGGGTGATCACATGGATGTTGCGCTGATCCTCAAGATCAGGGACCTGATGGGCTGCGCCGGTAGCGGTCTGAGCCAACTCGGATAGATCGACCGGACCCTCGTGATCCTCCTCAAGCTGGCCCCAGCGAACCTCCGCCCCGGTGATCGAGGCATCGGTGTGCGCATTGACCGTCATCGAACGGGTCGTAGAACCCTCCCAAGTCAGGTAGACATGAAATGGCGCCTGGGCAGAAACCGCCTGCGGGAGCGCCAAACAGAGGAGAATCGCACAGGTAGAGAAGGTCTTCATCAACTGGGCCGAAGGAGAAACAGGGACGATCAAGGACTACACCAACGGGATATTACCCACACACTCTAGAGGCATCTGAGGCCCCGTAGGTATCCGAATTGCAACAACTCGGCGGATTGGGTCAGAATTTGAAAATTGAGCCGTGTTTGTAACCCTTCACTCACACGTCTGTTACAAACGAAAATGAGCTTCCGTTCGAGCATCGAGCCCATCGGCTCACTGTAATGTCCAGATGACAACGGAAGGAATATGAGACGCCTAGTTGGAACCACTATCGCAGCGCTGCTGCTCTTCGGCACCGGAGCCATGACTCCAGTGTCCCTGGAGGCACAGCAGGGCAGCGTCACAGGACGCGTCGTTGACGGAACGACGGGGCTGCCGCTCGCCGGCGCCACAGTACGGGTGATCGCTGCAAACCGCAGTGCCCTGACCAACCAGAGTGGGCGTTTCGCCCTTGTTGGTATGCCGACCGGCTCGCAAGAGCTCTCGGTCGACTACATCGGTTATGCAACGGCAACACAGATGGTCACGATCGGTACGGGCGTGACGGAGAACATCACCTTCCGGATGGTTCCGGAGGCCGTGGTCCTTGAGGGACTGACCGCAACTTCGGCCCGTCAGGGGCAGGCCGCTGCGCTCAACCAGCAGCTCACCTCTCTGTCGATCTCGAACGTTGTCGCAGCCGACCAGATCGGTCGCTTTCCGGATGCCAACATCGGTGACGCGATCAAGCGTATCCCCGGCATCACCGTCATTCAGGATCAGGGTGAAGCACGCTTCGGCCTGATTCGCGGGACGGAGCCGAAGTACAACTCCGTCATGATCAACGGTGAGCGTGTCCCTTCGGCCGAGGCTGAGGTTCGTGAAGTTCAGCTAGACCTGATCCCGTCGGACATGGTCCGCGCGGTTGAGGTCTCCAAGACGCTGACTCCGGACATGGATGCAGACGCTATCGGTGGCGCAGTGAACATCGTGACTCGCTCGGCTCCGGCTGAGCAGCGCATCTCTGCGACGCTCGGTTCTGGCTACAACTTCCTCTCTGACGAGCCGACCGCTGTTGGCTCCTTTGTCTACGGAAACCGCTTCGGTTCCGATGGCAACGTCGGGTTGGTCGTCAGCGGTTCGTACAACAACCACCGCCTCGGATCCGACAACATCGAGGGTGAGTGGGATGAGGACGGCGGAGACGCTTACCTCGCTGAGTTCCAGGTCCGTCGCTACGACGTCCAGCGCATCCGTCGCTCGGTCTCGGCCGCGCTCGACTTTAAGCTGGGCGAGAGCTCGACGATCATCCTTCGCTCGATGTACAACCATCGCGACGACTGGGAGAACCGCTTCCGTACGGTCTTCAAGTTCGATGGCCCTGGCGTGACTGAGGCCGAGGTTGAGCGTCAGTCCAAGGGTGGTATCGGCAACGATCGCGTCGACTTCCGTCGCCTTGAGGACCAGCGCACTCAGACGCACTCGATCAGCGGTGAGCACCTCTTTGATGGTGCCTTCCTCGACTGGTCGGTTCAGATGGCTCGCGCTTCTGAGGAGCGTCCGAACGAGCGCTACATCGAGTTCGTTCAGGAAGACCTGATGCTCGCGGCAGACATTTCTGACCCGAGCCGCCCGCAGATGCCGACCGATGCATCGGTCACCAACGCGTCCGCGTTCGAACTGAACGAGATCACTGAAGAGTTCCAGAATACCTCGGACGAAGATCTCAGCGCCCGCATCAACCTGACCCTCCCGCTCAACGAGGGACGCAGCGAGTTCAAGTTCGGTGCCCGTCTCCGGGACAAGGACAAGCAGCGCAACAACGACTTCTACGAGTACGAGCCGACGGCCGGCTTCAGCTCGCTTGCCGACGTCGACTTCTTTGATGCGACTCGCAATGGCTTCCTGCCTGGCAGCGAGTACACCAGCGGTCCGATGACGACCGCCGACTTCCTCGGCAACCTCGACTTCGCGAACGGTTTCGACCGTGAGCGGAAGCTCGATGAGTTCGCAGCTGCGAACTACGATGCGTCCGAGCGGATCCTTGCCGGTTACTTGATGCTGACCCAGCAGTTCGGTAACTCGACCACCATGGTCGCAGGGCTTCGGGTTGAGAACACGGACATCAGCTACAACGGCAACTCGTTCAACGAGGACACCGAGACTGTAGTTCCGACCACAGGTACCAAGAGCTACACAGACCTCTTCCCGTCGGTACAGATCCGCCACGAGATCTCGCCGTCACAGGTGTTCCGTGCGGCGTGGACGAACACGTTGGCTCGCCCGGGCTACTACCAGCTGGTTCCGTACCGCGTGTTGGTCCCGGAAGACAGTGAGGCCGCGATCGGAAATCCGGATTTGAATCCGACCCGCGCCATGAACCTCGACGTGATGTACGAGCAGTACTTCCAGAGCGTCGGAGTCATCTCGGCTGGTATCTTCTACAAAGACATCACCGACTTCATCTTCGAGTTCACGCAGCAGAACTTCGCTGTGGACGGCGTGACGTACGACGAGGTGTCGCAGCCGCTGAACGGTGGTAGCGCTTCTCTTCTTGGCGCAGAGTTCGCTTTCCAGCGGACTTTGGACGAGATCCTCCCGGGCCTCGGCATCTACGCCAACTACACGTTCAATAGCTCGAGCGTGGAGAACATCGGGATCGACGGTCGTGAGGGTGACGATCTTGAGCTTCCGGGAACCTCGAAGCACACCCTGAACGCTTCGCTCTCTTACGACCAAGGTCGCGTGAGCTTCCGCGGTTCGGTGAACTACCAGGATGACTTCATTGATCCAGGCGAGATCGGAAAGTCGGCGTTCTTCGATCGCTACTACGACAGTCAGACCTCCGTTGACCTCAACGGTTCCGTCGTGCTTTCCGAGGCTGCTCGGTTCTTCTTTGAGGTGAACAACCTCACGAACCAGCCGCTCCGCTACTACCAGGGAACCTCCAGCCGCCTGATGCAGGAGGAGTTCTACAACACGCGTATCTCCACCGGGATCTCGATCGACCTCCGGTAAGACGCGAAGAGCAGTACATAAAAAACGGCCCCGCCAGGAATTCCTAGCGGGGCCGTTTTTCTATGCAGAAATACGCTGCGTCTATCGGAGCGGACGTGCCCTGATCTGGGTGAAACCGTCGTAGACAAACTCGCCATCGACCTGCAGACGATAGGGCCGGCTCAGTCCGCCACGGATAGGAAGTTCAAAGGGCCTTTCGAGGCCGGAAGTGAGGAGGGGTGGGGCAGGAGGTGACGAGGCAGGGCAGGGGAGCCGAGGAGGCGGGGGGCGACGCGGGCGCGAGAGTGTGGCGAGCGAGCGGCGAGAGCTCGGGGTGTGGTAAGAGGCCGGCGAGATGCGCGGATGGGGCGCTGGGAGGAGAATCCGTGGTTGGCCGGCTGGATTCGGGAGCCTCAGAGATCGAAGTCGTCGGGCGTGGACTGGTCGAACTCGAAGTCGGGGATTGCCGGACGAGACAGTACGATAGCCTGGAGGCTGAAGCTCTGAACTAGGAATCTTCCCACGTTTGACGGTAGCTTTCACGACGGGCGTGAGAACTGCTTCAGCAGACGTGAGAAACGAATCGTGAGAGCCGAAGAAGCGCGCGTGCTCCTTGGTCTTCGGCCCGGGTTTTCCCAGTCGGAGTTCGAGGAGGCGGTCAGGACGTCGAAGGACTCGTGTGAGGTGGGTAGCTTCCCGGAAGGATCGGAGCCACACCAACAAGCGTTGGCTCGGCTTCGGACATTTTCGCAGGCAGCAGCTACACTCGAGCGGGCCCTCGAAGAGCACAGGGCCGTCTCAGAAGAGGGAGCGGTAGGGAACGTCTCGAGCGAAGCGTTACGAACCGAGCTTGTTTCATCGGACGAGGACGAGGTGGTTCCGTCCGTTGCCGCGTCTACGCCTCGTGCCGATCCAAGTCCCGGACCGCCTTCCGCGCAGGTGCTGATTCCGGCCGATCAGGAGCCTCTACCGAGTCCTGAAGCGCGGCCCTCACGTCGTCGGGCTCGTCGATTCGGCGCAGTGGCCGTCCTGGTGTCACTGGGTGCCCTTGCTCTGCAGGCGTGGCCTTCGTCCCGGACGTGGATCGAGAGCCTTTCTTCGGGCGCTTCGTCCGGTTCATCGCCTTCGGGTGAGGAGGGAGTGAGGCCGAGTGGCGTCCCCGATGCCACCGACGATACATCGGGAGGTTCTGAGCCGGCGCAGATGGATTCTGCGTTTGGTCTGAGTGACGACAGTCCGCTCCCACAAGACTCTGCCCTGAACCGTGCTCAGGACGGGATGAGACCCGCTGAGGACAGCAGCGACGGCTATTTTGCGATCTCTCTTGGCGCGTTTCGGTCGTTCCCGTCAGCGCTCACCCTGATCGATCGATTGTCCGAGGATACAACCTTGGAGTGGTCTGCCGTCGCTCCGGTGGCGTTGCCTGACGGACTGTATCATCGGGTTCTCGCGGGGCTGCGTCCTGACTCTCTCTCGGCTCGAGCACTGGGCGCGCAGCTCGTAAACAGCCTCGGAGACGATGCAGTGGGTTGGTTTCCACGGCGCATCAGAGTCGTGGTCTGCACCGAGCCATTTTCCGACTCGAACAGCGCTGACGAGGCCGCTCGGAGAGCTCTTGAACAGGAGCTGTTGGGCGAAGTTCGAAATCCATCGCGAGGCGATGGCGAGGTCCGAGTGTGCTTCGGTGGGTACGACCAGGCGGGAGACGCTGATGAGGTGATCCGGCGGCTGCATCGGGCGGGGTACTCCTCGGTGGTGGTCCCGGTTACCACCGGAGACTGACGATACTCGAACTTCTGTCGAGCCCTCTACGGGGCGCGAAGGAATTACGAGTCCTGACCGATGCTCGAATCGTCCGAGACGGTGCCCTCGTCAGGTGCAGGGAATGCCGCGGACACCGCGGCCCAGAACTCGTCGGACGAAAATGGCTTTGGCAGGAGCGCGGAGACACCCAGTTCTTGGGCACGTTCTTCGAATTCGGAAGATCGAAATGAGGAGGACCCGGACATGAGTATGATCGCCACTTCGGGACGACGGTGTCGCACGCGCATGGCCACTTCGAGTCCGTCCATTCCGGGGACGAAGACATCCAAAACCAGCAAATCGCAGTGATCCCTCTCTTCGAGGGCTTCCAGGACCTCATCTCCCCTACTGAGGAGGAGCACGTTGATCTCGGCCGCTGTAAGCGCCTGCCCGATCAACTTTTGAAGGGTGTCGTTGTCTTCCAGCACGATGACCATCTCCGGGCCGGCATGATCTCCGGCGACTCGGGAGGCGGATGCATCGAACGACGTGCGTTTCGGTTGGGGTCTGAGGGATGCGTCGTCTAGAACTCTCTTGTCTTCGTATTGCGGGAGCGGTCGGATCGGGAGCCCGAGCACTTCATGAACAGCCTCATTCAATTCCTGGGGAGGGAAGGGCTTGGAGAGGATGTGCTCCACACCGACTCGGTGTGCCGCCTCGCGGATGTCCGGTTTGTCGATGACCGCCGCCCCGGACATGAGGATGAACTTCGTCGAGGGGGCCTCTTGGTGCACGCGAACGAGAAGTTTCAACCCGTCGATCGAGCCTGGGGTGAACACGTCTGTGAGGATCAAGTCGAAGCGGCCACTCAGGGCCTCTTGAAGCCCGTCCTCTGCAGTCGGAGCGGTCACGACGGAGTGACCCAAATCTTCAAGCAGCTTGCGTAACGATCTTCGGAGCAGTTTTTGGTCCTCTACGATCAGAATCCTGCTCATCGCATACGCTCGTTGGCAGTGGATTGGATCAAGAAGAGAGACCGTCGATCAAAAGGCAGCGCTGGAAAGAGTCACGCGACCAGGTAATTATGGCTTTCCAGAGGCGTCAGCCCGTGATGTCTCGACCATTGAGATGCGCTCACACGACCGATTTACCGAGGGTCGACGCTGATGGAATTTGGAGACTCCCCCGAAGTTTCGGAAGCGGACACCGTGATGGAGAACCGCAGAGCGCATTTCCGTGTCCGCTTCCCGCCGTCGAGAGGTCCGGTGTTTCACGCCGATGGCCTGCGGGTGTTGGTCCTGGACTGCTCGAGTCTTGGTATGCGTGTCCTCTTGGCCGACGAGATGCCGGTGCTCGGACTTGGAGACCGTGTCGCGGGACGGCTCGACTTCGGAGAGGGCCAGTCGATCGATGTTCAGGGGAACGTCGTTCGTGTGGCATCCGGGTCATTGGCCATTTCCTTTGCCGAGGGACACGGAGTCCCCCTGTCGTTCGTCCTTCGAGAGGAAGGATTGCAGATCATGCGGCGAACGTCTCAGCCGGGTCAGGGGCGCACCAGCTTCCGCTTCACGTACCCGCGTAAGGTCAGCCCGCTGGTGCATGCTGAACTCTGGTCGGCACCGGTCCGGAATTGCTCAGAGTCGGGGCTGTACTGTCTGAAGCCGATTTCGGGTGAAGCTCCCTCCGAAGGGGCGATGGCGCGTGGCGTGGTGGCGTTCAACGAGGGCCGAGTACTAAGAGTCGCCGGGACTGTCCTTCGAACGTCTCCGAGTGGCTTTGCGCTTCATCTGCATCCAGATTCGGGGCTTCCGCTCCCCCTGATTTTGGCCGAGGAACGCTTCGTGCGCTCCAAGTTCATTCAGCCCTCACAAGAGTGAGCGGAGGGAGCCTGCAGCCTGCGAGAGGGCGCGTCGACTACGCAGTCGACGGGTGAGCGTCAGGCTGCAGGCGTACGTCTCGCCATCAGTGGGTGGCGAAGGTCGGAGGGGGGGCGATTCGCCACTACGGTCTGGGTTCCGAGCCCGCGAGCCAGGTTCAGCAGGAGAGGGCCGCATAGATTCACTGTCCATGCGCCCTCCGGGGAGGGAGTCGTGATGGTGAGTGCGATGACGTCAGAAGAGTCACTCGTGTCCAGGACGGAGCGAGCCGACTCGGACAAATCCACTTCGAAGTCGTCGAAGAATATGAAGGGGTCGCTCAGAAGAAAGTTTGGGGCGTTCGTCCCGACCCCGTAAAGCCAGTAAAGCCCGGCGCCGGGCCCGTTCGCGAGCTTGAAGTCTTGATGCTGGTCGAATCCCGGGATCCCGTTCGGGAATGTCACGAGCAAGTCCGTACTTTTCGCTGCGGACTCTTCTATCTGAGGCTGGGGGGTAGCGATCATCGGAGGAAGTTGGCTAGGGTGGTTTCGAGAATACGGGAGGTGGCCAGAAGCGACGCCTGATAACTGGCCTGTCTTGATGCGAGTTGAGCCAGCGCCTCCGGCAAGGAAGCATCGGCGATGTTGGAACGCCGTTCCGCGCGCGCCAAGTCCGAAACAGCCAACGTGTCCTCGGCCAAGTCGAGACTGACCTGACGATTTCCGACATCGACGACGAGTAGCTGCACATTCTCGAGAGCTACGGCGAGCGAATCCATCTGACTGGCGATCGTCGCGCTGTCGCCAGCGATCAGGGCCGCCTCCAGGTCGTCGAACGCCTGCATGACGTTCGTGTCGATGAACACTTCGCCGGCGTCGTGAGTGCCGGGCTTACGTTCGCCGGGGAACACATCGTACTCGATTGCGCCTCGGGCAGGATTGAGCGGATCCAGACTTCCTGAGTTATCCAGAGGAGGGCGATCCGAGAAAAGCCCTCCGAAGATGTACGAGCCGCCCAGGTTCAGATTGGCGAGGTCGATCGCCGCCTGCTTCAAACCTTGGACTTCGCCGATGCCGGCTTGGGTGCTTGCGGCGTTCGCTGAGGAACTGCTTTGCTGGCTTGCGATCTCACGCGCTCGTGAGATCAAGTTCGACAGGGATTCGAGTGCGCTCTCCTCCATGGTCAGCCGTCCACGAGCCACGTCGATGTTTCGGCTGTACTGTTGAGAAGCTCGAAGCTGACTGTCGAGCTTCATGACGGACCGGGAACCGAGCGGGTCTTCGGACGCGAGCTCGAAGCGTCGACCGGTCGTGATTTGACGTTCGAGACGACCAATGTCGGCAATACTTCCCTGAATAGTGTCGATGATTCGGGTCTGAATCGCCTGGTTTGAAATTCTCACGGCAGATAGTCGTTGAGATCGGTCGGTGCTGTTTGTAGGTTCTGGTCGACATTATCGGTCGCCCTCCCACGACCTTGAATTTCCATGTCGAAGATCCTCTGTGTCGATGGTGACCCGGGCCAGTTGTTGGCGCTGGAGGGACTTCTCGAGCGTATGGGCCACGACGTGGTCGGTGTCCGCAACCCCGAAGCTGCGACAACCGTCGTGCTTCGTGGCGGGATCGACCTTGTCTTGACCGATCTGCAGCTCTCCGGAGGGCGGGGACTCGACCTGCTGGATCAGATCATCGCGGAAGGATTGGACGTCCCGGTCGTGTTTTTCTCCGAGGCTCCCTCGATCGACGAGGCAGTGTCGGCCATCAAGGCAGGGGCTATCGACTATTTGACCAAACCGGTCCAGCCCCTCCAACTCGACGTGGCCGTCTCTCAGGCTCTGGAGTTGACGCGCCTTCGTCGCCAGTCCCGTGACGCCAGCGCATCGGGGGCGCAGCCAGCACAGGAACACTTGCTTGTCGGGCAGACCGAGGAGCACGAGGCCCTGATGAACGCCATTCGGGTGGCTGCGCCGACCTCGTCGTCCGTATTGATTCAGGGAGAATCAGGTACGGGCAAGGAGCTGGTTGCTCGGACGCTGCATCGAATGAGTGGGCGAGAAAGTGGGGAGTTCATCAGTATCAATTGTGCGGCTCTCCCCGAGCATCTCGTCGAGAGCATCATGTTCGGTCACGAAAAGGGGGCCTTCACAGGAGCAACCAAGCGATCTCCAGGTGCCTTTGAACGAGCGCATCGCGGTACGCTGCTGCTGGACGAGATCTCCGAAATGCGGCTCGATCTTCAGGCCAAGCTCCTGAGAGCCCTTCAGGAGCAGGAGTTCGAACGGGTTGGCGGCACGTCTCCTG